>DAOVTJ010000016.1 GCA_030633165.1 Thiomargarita sp.
AATAAAGATAAAACCACATTGAAATAATTAGCTAAACACTATAAAGTATCGGCTGAAAGGATACGTCAGATTGAAAATAATGCTATCAAAAAGCTCAAACAATATATTGAGTTGGATGACTAGTACATCATGTTGTGTTGTAGGGATATTTCCCCTGCAATACAATTGGCTACGAGGAAATTACACAAAATCTTCATCGATCTCATTTTTTCAAAAAATCAGTGAGAAGCAAGTTGATACAATACAACAGGAAAGGTGCGAGGACGAAAAATCTACAATATTTTGTAAAATGTGTCAACATCCCATCACTTTTCCTGAAAATAAAATTGAAATTAATGGGCAACACAGACATGTTTTTAGCAATCCTGTTGGGTTCTCTTATGAAATCGGCTGTTTTTCATTAGCAAATGGATGTATTAATAAAGGGGTAGCAAGTTTAGAATACACTTGGTTTAAAGGATTCTTTTGGCGTTTTGCGATTTGTTCAAAGTGTTATAGTCATTTAGGATGGGTTTATCAATCAGGTAATGATAGTTTTTATGGATTAATTCTTGAAACTTTAGAAGAAAGGTAAAAATAATTTGGCAATCCATCAATATACTTATCAAGCTTGTGATATTGAGGGCAATATTGTTGACGGACTAGAAAGTGCTGAAAGTGAGCAAGAAATCGTGACAATATTGCAAAGGCAGCAATTGATTCCACTTAAAGTCGAACAACAAGTTCAGAATAGTCCTTTATTTGCACGAGAATCTATCAAAAATAGTGACCTCATTGATTTTACTGATGGGCTTTGCACCTTGGTTGAAGCACAGGTGCCTTTAGATCGTGCATTGCAACTTCTTCATAATATTACCAGCAAGCAGGCTGTACAAGAGATGATTGAAGATTTGCGTCGTGATATTAAAGAGGGTAAAAGTTTGGCTGATGCCCTACAAAAACGTCCTAAGATTTTTTCACGTATGTATGTTAATATGGTACATGCTGGAGAAGAAGGGGGTATTTTAGAACAATTATTGCCAAAATTGGCTGATTTTTTAAGTGCTGCTGAAGAGGCTAAGCGTACCATTTTATCATCTTTGATTTATCCGATTATTCTTGCTGTAGTAGGTTTGTTAAGTGTCATTTTGTTATTGGTGTTTGTTGTGCCTTCTTTTGCTACACTATTTGAGGATATGGGGTCAAATATTCCACCTGCTGCTGCTTTTTTATTAAATTTGAGTGATTGGTTGCAAAGCTATGGATGGACTTTGATTGGTATCCCTCTTCTGGCGTGGTATTGTTGGCATCTTTTGGATGCAACACCAGAACGTCGTTTACGACGTGATGAAAAGCTGCTTTCTTTACCCTTATTTGGCACTTTAATATTGCAATCTGAGTCATCACGTTTTGCGCGTACTCTAGGTGCATTGTTGGGAGCAGGTAATCCACTATTAAAAGCCTTACATATTGCAACAGGCGTGATGGAAAATCAAGCTTTGAGTAACAGTCTTGCTCTGATTGAAGAATCTGTACGTGGCGGGGTTAGTTTAGGACAAGCATTAGTCAATGATGGAAAATTTCCCGTGTTATTGGCACAGTTAGTAATAGTTGGTGAAGAAACAGGGCGCACAGGGACAATTTTGGATAAACTTGCAACAACATTTGATAGTTATGTTAAACAACAAACTTCACGACTGGTTGCATTATTGGAACCCTTATTGATCTTAATTTTAGGCGTGATTGTTGGTGGTATTGTTATCACCATGTTATCCGCTATTTTTAGTATTAATGAAGTAAATTATTAAATCTATGTTATTAAACATACAAGAAAAAATATCTGTCGTGCTGTTATGTTGCAGTGTATTGGTATCTTGCGGCACTCCGCCAAAACGTAATCCTCCAATAAGTGCCCAACAATTAGCAAACAGTCAGATCAGCACACCTGTGATTAATCAACAGCCAAATGTGTCAATTGCTAATCACTCCAAAACCATCCCCTTAAAGGAAATCAACAAAATTGGGCAAGTGCCAACAATAACCACGTTGACAGAGCAAACCTTGGATCTTCGAAATTTAGATTTATCGGAGAAAGCCCCAATTCAATTAGATTTTGAGCAAGTCGCCTTACGAGATATTCTTGGTATAATTGCTGATGCTTTGGATATTAGCATGGTAATAGATCCCAGTATTGGTAATAAAATTACGATACGCACTGCCGAAAATAAACCATTAACAAAAAAGGATTTATGGCCTTTATTACAATTATTGTTAAATGATGCTAAGATCACGATGGAAAAAAGAGGGGGTGTGTATCATCTGAAAAAAAATGCCTCCAAGTTACCTGGAACCATTGGTATAAAATCTGAAACTTTGATAAATAGTGAATCACCTGAAGTACTGCAAATAACGCCATTACGTTATATTACAGTTGCATCAGCGCAAACAATTATTAAGCCATTGTTACAGCCGACTGGGCATCTTATTACTTTATCGACTTTAAATATCATTGGTATTGTAACGACACCACAACGTTTAAAGCGTATTAATAAATTGCTTCAGATTGTTGATACTGATCCTTTTAAACATCGTGGTTTGCGTTTATTTCGTTTAGTTAATTCTAAAGCGACAGAGGTACAATCTGAATTAGATAAAATACTTAAAGCCCTTTATGGCAAGGCTGCACCAACTTATCAAGTGGTCGCTTTAGAACGTATTAATGCCATTTTAGTCATAGCTCCACCTAATAGCGGCTTTAATGAAGTTGCCTTATGGATTGAAATTCTTGATGAGAGAAGTGAAGAAACTGGTGAACAGATATTTATTTATCAGGTCAAAAATTTGGAAGCCAGTAAACTCGCCTCAACTTTATCAAATGTTTTCAAATTTGACGAAAAAGCTGCTAAAGAAAAAGAAAAACTAGAACGTAATCAAAAACAAAAGAAATCGACTCAACCACAAATTACACCAAGTGGCAGTATGGCAGTGTCTGCAGAACTAAAAGTGACTATTGTTGCTGATGAAAGTACTAATAGTCTATTAATACGTGCAACACCACGTGATTATCGTCAATTGTTAGGAACCATTTATATCCTTGATCATGTCCCTCAAGAAGTGATGATTAATGTTGTTATTGCTGAAGTCACATTAACTGAGATGACTAAATTTGGTATTGATTGGCAATCATTTTTTAGAGGAACGGCTGAGGGACAAACAGATACTTATCTACAAACACATTTTAACGTGTCCAACAGCGCGGGCTTTGTTATTAATCATGTTGAGGGAAATTTAAAGGTTCTCTTAAATATGATGGCTTCAACCGGTGATGTGAGTATTTTATCACGTCCCTCTCTTTTGGTGCGTAATAATGAAGAAGCGTCGATTAATGTCGGTGCTAATGAGCCATTTTTGACTGGGCAAACGAGTTCAACAACCTCTGAGTTTATTACTAATAATGTACAATATAAAGATACAGGTATCACCGTCAAGGTGACACCACGTATTAATGACGATGGCATTATTAACTTAAAGATTTTTCAAGAATTATCACAATTAGGGGAAAGAAGATCAGATCTACAATCTTTTTTGACTCGAAAGATAGAAACATCAGTGGTTGTGCGTGATGGTAGCGCGATAGTGATCGGTGGCTTGATTGAAACCCGTAAAAACCAGAGTAACAATGGTATCCCAGGTTTAAGAAAGATACCTTTACTTGGTAAGCTGTTTTCCTCAACAGACTTGATAGATACACGCACAGAGTTGGTACTTATTATTATCCCCAACATTGTTAATCCTGAAGCGGATAATCGCCCCATGGTACATAATTTTAAACAACGTATGGAGTTGGTATCAAAATTATTAAATGAGCAGTATGTTTTAATAGATGAATTATCTTTCTAAGGAAAGCGCATAAAATATCTTTGATAACAAGAAAATAGCTAATTTATAATGAAGATATCACGTTCCTAACTAACATAGTTATATCTATTTTTATTCAACAAGAGGTTTTTTTATGATGAAATTTTTGCTAACGCTAATTGCAACTGTTACCCTATTAGTCGGGTGCTCTCCACCAGTTATCCCGATTGCCACCTCTTATCCAAGAGTGACACAAGTAAAATTACATGCAGCACAACATTGGGATGTTTTAGCGTTTGATGTTGCAAAACGATTGAAAGAGACTATAGAGATTACCTTTCCTGATGCAACTATAAAACCCTCTTTATTTGTTAAGCCTACTAAAGATAAAGAAAATAACCCTTTTGGAAAAGCTTTTTTCAATTTACTGACTAGTCGACTGATACAACAAGAATTAATTATCTTGGATAAGTCTTGTTTACCAGAAAATGAGTGTGATCAAAATACTGATACACTTATACTAGATTACAACATGCAAGTGATTCACCATGACGATCGTCGGCTAATGTATAAACCACCAGGAATGTTTACTGCCTTAGCAGGGGGGGTTTGGATGCTTGATCAAGCATTTACCTACTGGTCACATCCAATGTTGGCAGCAATCCCATTTGTAATTGGACTGGATAGCAAAGCAGCCTCTGATTATTTTCTACCAGCAGCAACCAATACTGAAGTTATTATTACTACCTCAGTCATGCGAGGGCAACAGTATATTTTTGGATATTCCCGCATTTACTATATTAATGGGGGTGATGCCGATCACTATGAAACCAATACCCCTAAACTCTTTAAAGTAGAGAGCGAACGATGAAACCAATACTAACTTTAGTCTATGCAAGCTTGCTTTGTATGTCAATGACTAGCTGTAGCTATTTAATGACCGGAAATTTAGTTCGTAGCAGTTATAGTGCCGCTGATATACTTTTAAAAGGTGTCAGAGTGGGTGTCCATAGAAACCAACCCATTTTAGTCGCTAGTCTTGTCAATATTAATAATGTACAACAATCCTCTACCTTGGGGCGAATAGTAGCCGAACAAATTGGTTCTCGCCTAGTTCAACAAGGTTACAAGGTGATCGAATTGAAGATGCGTACAGATAGCGTTTTCGTTCAAGAAAAAACGGGAGAGTTACTATTATCAAGAGAATTCAAAAACATCAGTGTTCAACATGATGCTAATACAGTTGTAGTGGGTACTTATGCGAAGGGAAAAGAGGCCGTTTATATGAATATTAAATTAGTCCGTGCTCAAGATAGTGTGATTTTGAGTTCTTATGATTACCTTTTACCTCTTAATCCAGATACCAAACAAATGTTACAAGGACGGTGAGAATTTTGGGGGAGCAATGTTTCGCTCCCTTACTCCTTATTCCACATCAACAACAAACAATTATCCTATAGAAAGGGGAATCCTTTCCCCCTTCCCACTTACTGCTATTTTTAAACTCTCCAGTTTCATCATCCCACTTACTGGTATTATTGTTCTCTCCATTTAATCTGCCAGTATTGAGATCATACATTCCATTAATTGTTCTATTAAATTCGCCATTTGCAACGGAAATAAGTCTAGCACTCAAATCTGTGGTGAGATTCACTTCGATTATGTTCAGTGCCATTACTTTAAATGTGCCAGTGGTCATCCCATTCATTTCAACTCTTAGCCCCTCTTCTATGATACAATTATTGGTATTTGTACTAAAAGTCACTTCTCCACTACGAGAATTCCAACTGCCTGCTGTGATGATCTCTCCTCCCCAAGGACATGGAAAGGAATATTCCTCTGCAAAAGATGGGCTTGAAATACTACCTAATAGCATTACAGCTATAATTTAAAAAAAAACGAGTTGCCAAATTTCTAAAACCTTTATTTACCCACATTCCATAAGAGTGCAATACCACCAATTAAAATCAGTAATACGCCAGCAGGCGTATAAAATACAATACCACCAATACTCATACCCACAAGCATACCAACTATAGCACCTCCAATACCTGCCATATTAAATCCAAAAATGCTCCCGATCAAAGTTGATAAAAAAAAATAGATCATTTTAAGAGTTGGTAAAAGTCCTTCATCTTCATATTCAACCAGAAAATTTAATGATTGTTGAAAAATCACTCCACCTCCTATCCCACCAACAATCGCAAGAACAATAGTCATCAATACATCTGTCTGACCTATACCAAAAAAATCAGTTAAAAATGTAATACTAGCAGCCGCACTAAGCAACATAAAAAATAATAATTTCCAGACTGATATTTTGTAGGGTGGTTCTTCAGAAATAACTTCATCATCATCTATTATTTCTGTATCTATTTCTTTGAGCGCATCAATAACTTTTTCAGAAGACCTGATAAACTTAATCTGATTTTGTATTGCAAAATTATCCTTATATACGATTTGAGTTCGAATATTTGCAATTTTCCTAATAGATTGGGCTAGTTCAATCGGAATTATTTCTTCTACATCATTAACTTTTTCATGGAGTCCTTTACCATAAGCGCCAAATTCTTCTTCAAGAATATTTTCAATCAGCCTTGAATATTTTACTACAATCTCTATGGAACTCATTTTTTTTTCCGTGAATGAACAAAATTTTTATTGATTTAAACATACGAACCCGTTTTTTGCAATTAATGTCCTCCATACAATTTTGCATACAAGCCATTTTCCTGAATTAAACTATCATGATGCCCCTCTTCAATAATCCGTGCTTCATCAAAGACAAATACCCGATCTGCCTGTTTAACAGCACTGAGACGGTGAGCAATAATGATTGTTGTTTTGTTTTTTAGAAAGTCATTTAACGCACTATGTAATTTTTTCTCTGTCTCAGTATCAAGGGCTGAAGTGGCTTCATCTAAAATCACAACTTTTGGATTAGCGAGTATCATTCTTGCCACAGCCACTCGCTGCCTTTGTCCACCAGATAAACGTACACCGCGTAGTCCTAGTGATGTATCTAAACCATTTTCCATATTTTTGACTGTTTCCATCAATTGTGCAACTTCTATAGCTTGCCACAATTGTTCATCAGATAAATCACGCCCCAAAGTCAGATTCATGCGAAGCGTATCATTGAATAAAGCGGGATGTTGCAATACTGTGATAACATGTTCACGCACAATATTCATACCAATTTCTGTCACCGAAACATTATTAAAATAGATATCACCTGATTGAGGTATATATAAGCCTAATATCACTTGCACTAAAGTTGTTTTACCCCCACCGCTGGCACCGACGAAGGCGACTTTCTCGCCTGCTTTAATATCCAATGAAACATGATCAAGCACATTTTCTTGTTGATTATAAGAAAAACAAATATTTTCTAAACGTACAGCCGTTGTCGATTGATTTTTAAATGGATTACTTTTTTGTGGATAACTTGGTTCCCATGAAAGGGTAAAAAGTTTATTAACACGCTGTAAGGCAGCTTTTGCGCTGTGATAACTATATTGAATACTAATAATCTCCTGCATAGGCACTAGCATAAACCAAAGATACCCAAATACAGCAAACATTTGCCCTATCGTCAAATCCGAAAGAATGACCATGAACATGCTAAGAGCGCGAAACATATCAAAACCTAAAAGAACAACATTAAAAGATAGGCGGTTAGCCGCATCGCTTTTCCAAGCATAAGCAATTGCATAATTTTTAATCTTGTTCGCACTATTAGTCACTTTATCTAAATAATATTTCTCACGGTTATAAGCACGGATTTGTTGGATGCTTTCAAGAGTTTCATTCAGGATTTGTTGAAAAGTTGCATAAGCTGCATTTTCTTTTTTTTTCAATTTTTTGACTCTATGTCCTAAACGAATTGTGCTATAAACAACAATTGGATTAAGCAAAAAAATGAATAATGCCAATTGCCAATGTATCCATAACAATATCAGGGCAGTCCCAATAATGGTTAAAATGGCTATCAAAAACTTACTAATGCTTACTCCGATAAATTGATCAAGTGTATCTAAGTCTGTCACAAAATGGGAAATGACTTGTCCACTGCCTAAGGTTTCATATTCTCTCATCGATACATGTTGAAGGCGGCTGATCAAATCTTTGCGAATACGATATATCACTTCTTTAGCAATAATGGTAAACTGGCGCATTTGCCAAACAGCCAATATTAAACTAATAAAACGCAACAACATACTCAATAATGCGACAACTAAGATTGTTAAAATGGGTCCATGCCACGTAACAGGAAAAATCCAATTAACTGTATTCACGACAGTTGCTGGTTGATTGAGTAAGACTTCATCAACCAATAAAGGCATAAGTAATGGAATGGGTACACTTAATAATGTAGCGACTATAGCAATAATATGTGCTAAAATAATTTCTCGCTTGTAGCGTAAGGCTATATCGAGAATTCTGTGCCAAGTGTATTGTTGTGCCATATTTTTTTGTTAAAGTTGATGTATAATCTTAGCAATTGTACTTAATCAGAATTCAGAAGATATAAAAAAATTATATGGAAAATCGTGTTGAAATAAAAAATTTACGTAAACAATTTGCTCCCTTGCTTGCCGTAGATGATATCTCATTTGAAGTCAATCAAGGTGAAGTGCTAGGCTTTTTAGGACCAAACGGTGCTGGTAAGTCTACCACGATGAAAATGATCACTGGTTTTTTGAATCCCACCGCTGGTACGGTGATTGTTAATGGGTATGATATTATCAAAGACCCTATCAAAGTCAAAGAATGTATTGGCTATTTGCCAGAAGGTGCCCCTGCTTATCCCGATATGACCCCTATAAAATTTCTCGATTTTATTGCCCAAGTGCGTGGATTACGGGGGGAAGAAAAGCGTCATAGAATTAAGGAAACAATAAAAAAAGTTAATTTGGATAGTGTGTTGCATCAACCCATTGATACCTTATCCAAAGGATTTAAGCGTCGCGTTGGTTTAGCGCAAGCTATTTTACATGATCCAAAAGTTTTAATTTTAGACGAACCGACTGATGGACTTGATCCCAATCAAAAGCATGAAGTTCGTAATCTTATTAAAAATATGGCTAAGGAAAAAGTCATTATTTTATCCACCCATATTCTTGAAGAAGTACATGCCGTTTGTACGCGTGCCATTATCATTGCTAAAGGTAAAATTTTGGCAGACGGTACACCAGCAGAATTAGAAGCCAAATCTCAATATCATAATGTTGTTACTATTAAACTACGCTCAAATAAAGCTGCTAAGGTGCATCAAACCTTATTAGATTTACCAAATGTCGCGAAATTAGAAGTATTAGAGGAACAATTAACTTTGACTTATAAAATATTTCCAAAATCACAACATGCTATCATTGGTGATGTTAGTCGGCTTGCCCATAATCAAAATTGGGTGGTTATAGAGTTATATGTTGAAACAGGGCGTTTGGATGATGTATTTCGAACAATTACTGCTTAATTTTAGGAGTCTTATGAAAAAAACGATTTCTTTTCTTATGGTGTTTATTCTGTTGATCCCAATGACAGGATTTGCCAATGATAGTAAAAAAGCAGCTTTCATGGAGATAGTGCGTGCATTGGGTTATGGTGCTGCTATCCATCAATTCAAAAACTGTTTGTTACGTAGTAAATTTTTTTACTGCTCGATGGCGTATAATCACTTTGCAGACGCGCAAAAGGCGATTAAGACTTTTCACAAATTAGAACCTAGCGAAGATGAAAAAATAGCTTTAGATAAAATTGCGAAGATCATACGTAAATACAAAATAAGTATTTTTACACTTCAGGTGATGATTGTAAATAAAGTACCTGCGGATCAAATTGATCTCACTATTAAAATTCGTGATAGATTAGCAATAGACGGACTAACCACATTATGGAACAAACAAGATTGGAGTGCAATAGAAGAAGTCGAGTACTTTTTAGGTTATGGGAATGCCATTCATCACTTCAAAAATTATGTGATACGGGCTAAAGATAAAGATAGTGAAAAGGCTGAACAGTGGTTTACCAAGGCAGAAATAGCGGCTGCCAAGATTAGCAAAAATCCCGAAGACATTGCTGGAATATTGCAAGTACTCAAAGCCTATCGCGCTATCTTGCCAACAATTCAGGCGATGAGTGCAGAAGGTAAAACGCCACGGGAAATTGATAAGGCTGTGAAAATCAATGATACGCCAGCATTTTCTGCTATTGCCCGTTTAAGAAATAAGTACTGAACCATGAATTTGAAGATATAAAATATTACAGAGCAGGTTGCTAAACCAGCAAAATAGATGGAAATTGAACTATTTCTCATGAGCCTGGAATGCGGGTAAAATAAGCATCTGTTTTTGAATTAGTCTACGGCATTGCCCAACCAAATAGAGTGGAAGTGATAAAAAGTTAAAATGTACACTGCTGCCATTAAACAATTTAGTACTGGCTTCCATTTGACTGGGGGGCATTGAGTTGAAACGCACAGCAAAATTTCCTTGTTTTTCCTTTAAAAATTGATGAAGAGATCTCATTTGACCTGTTTTACCCGCTTTCACCTCTATTGGAATAATGTGTTGACCCTGATTGATGATATAGTCCAATTCTGCAGATGAAGATTTCTTTTCCCGTGCCCAATAATAGAGATTTGGTTCTTCATAAGAACTTTCTGAATAGAGGAGATGCTGACCCACAAACTGTTCTGTGAGGCTACCCCTATTAACAAAAATCAATTCATCAATTGCCATGAGGTTTAAGTAATTTAAACCAAGGCTGGTGGATACGAGACCAATATCTAAGAATAATACTTTAAAAAAACGGTCATTTTGTTCTGCACCTAAAGGAATACCGTTGGCAGCACTATGATGTATTTTCCAAGCTACCCTTGCTAAACACAATTGATTCAAAGCAGAAGCGATAGTTGCAGCGGTGTTCTCACGGCTAATCTGACTATATTTGAACTTATTGCCAATCAAAGTGGGTATTTTCTGAAAAACTTGACGAATTAATACATTGGATGACATATATTTTCCAAAATCATCTTGGTAGGTACTGAGAATGGAATGTTTAACTCTTTCGCAAGTTTGGAATGTTTTATCTTCAACATAAGCTTTGATAGATTCTGGCATCCCACCTGTAATGAAGTAAATTTTGACAAGTTCCATCAATTTATCATGAATAGGCTTGGGAATTTCCTCATTAATCTGGTAATTTTTTAAAAAGTTTTCAAGCGCCTCTTCACCGATAGCAAGCAAAAATTCTTCAAAGTTCATAGGACCAAGATGAAGATATTCAATACGACCGACAGGCATTGGAAAATTGGCTTTAGATAACGTAAATTCAAGAAGAGAACCCGCCGCCAAAACATGAAGTTCTGGTAATTCCTCATAAAAATACCGAAGAGCTACAATAGCTTCTACTGCCGCTTGGATTTCATCCAAAAAAAGCAAACAATGCCCAGTTCGGATAGTTTTACCTGTTTGTAGCGAAAGCAGTTGGATAATTTTGGCAGGATCCTTAGATTGAAAAAAACTGCTTAATTCAGGATTTCGCTCAAAGTTAAGTTCTATAAGTTCCAAATCACATTGTTTTGACAACAAATGCACAAGGGTAGATTTACCAACTTGTCGTGCTCCCCTGATGATGATTGGTTTACGATATTTTTCATTGACCCATTTGCTCAGATAAGAAAGCTGATGTCTGTACATAATCACCTATTCTGATAAAATACAAGGTTATTATGTGATAGTTGATGATAAAATACAAGGTTTAAAACTTACAAACTATAGCATTGACCAATTGAGTGAAATACAAAAACTCAAAGAGACTTGCTGTATTGTGTATTTATTTTGTAGACTAATTTCGTTAAATATTGGATAAACTCTTGCCGGATTACCGTCACATCCAGTAAATTAGGAGAACCCAGATGTTTTTGAAATTAAATGTTTTTTTAGTCTTATTTATGGTAAATAGTAGTCTTGCAGCTGTTGAAATCAAATCTCGTATTGATAAAGGGGCTTGGATAAGAGCCACCGCTATTTATCCCTTAAAAGGACAACAAATTACCTTAAAAGTGAACAAGATCCACAAATCAACGATTCGCTGGTATCAAATTTTTCCTGATATTTCTAAAATCTACAATAATGCCAATCCACCTGGAGCAAAAAATCCCTATCAATGGGCGGGGTTCGATAAAATTGACTATAAACGTCAAGAATTAAAGCAATTTACTGGACAATGGCAAATTCAACCTTTTGAGAAAAAACAACAAAATGCTAAATATTCTCATTTTTATCAAGAGGATAAGGGTAGTTTTTGGTTTCAAGTAGAAATTGAAAAACAAGGGAAAATCAAAAAATCGCCTGGAATTGAAAAATCAACTCATAAAGGTTTATCGCCCAAAGTTTTTCGCGTTTCAATTAGAGAAGGTAAAGCTTATCTTGGCCATTTAAGCACTTATTTTAACGTTCCTGCGATTTTCGGCTCTGTGACTTATCAAAGCAAGAATTATATTGGCGTTGATTGTGCAGATGTCTTAGTTGCTGCTTATGCACAATGGAAAAAGAAACCTTTAAAAAAGAATTATAATGTCGCAATGTTAGTCAATAAATTTCCAAAACGCGTGAAATTCAAGTTGAACAACGGTGTACCTAGTAAAAAAGTGAGATGGGGAACTGATATTCGCCCTGGTGATTTAATTGCTGTCAAATATTTTGGGGCTAGGCAATATCAACATGTTGGTGCTCTGGCAAAAGATGTGAATAATAACGGTATTTTAGATAACAAGGATTTGGTTATTCATGCAGGTCCTGTTCCACTCCATTATAGTGATTTGCAAGAAGGTTCTTTTGATGGTCAAGTTGTTATTTTAAGACCATCAAATCGATTATTTCACAACTAAATTTATCACTTCAGCAATCCCTACGTGAGTAGGATAATTCAACTTTAATACCCTTAATGCATCATCAGATAAATCATTTAATTCCATAATTTTATAGCTTTTTGCTAATATTACCAAGGCTTTTGCTACAGAAGGCGTACCTTGATAGGATTTAATCACTGTATTAGCACGGTTAGCTGCAGCCACATAAGCCCCTCGTTTTAAATAGAAAATTGCCACATGTAGCTCATGTCTCGCCTGCATATTACGTTGATAAATGATGCGCTGTTTAGCATCTATACTATATTTACTCTTAGGAAAACGTGCAATTAGTTCTGAAAATGCTTGAATTGAACGCATGGTGGCACCTTGATCACGTTGCGCACGATCTAGTGCTAAAAAGCGATCCAAAGCACCTCGCGTATTTTCAAAAAAAACTAATCCTTTGAGATAATAAACATAATCAACGTTTGGATGACGAGGAGAAAATCTAATAAAACGATCAGCTGCAATTATCGCAGATTCTGGGTTTTGATCTTTATAATAGGCATAAATGACATTCAATTGGGCTTGTTGGACATATTTCCCAGATGGATAACGAGATTCAAGGATTTCATAATATTTAATAGCCATCTCAAAATCGCCATATTCCAATGCCTCTGTCGCTTCTGTAAATAAACGTTCGGCTGACCAGCCCTCTGTTATAGGTGTAGAAGTGCAGGCTGATAGGTTTATTAAAAAATATAAGGTGAAAATTAGAGAGAGAAGTTTCATAACAGTCTAAAAAGAAAATGGATGATAGAATTTTTTTGGGGATTGAAAGTGTAACAATTATAAACCACCTTGACTCCGCATCAGAACTCTAATTTTATCATATTTACGATGTAAAACACTACTTAATTGCGATTGCCCTCTGTCAATTTTGACGTGTGCTGTAAACAAGAAATATTGACTGGTAATTGAGAGATTATGCGCATCAACATGTAATCCTGCCAAAGTGTCTTGAACAAGAAACTCATGGATAGATTCAAAAGGTTTTTTTTGTCTTGCTGCTATTAAATCTGTGGCTTCTGTCTCACTCAGTTCCTCAACCACAGCTCTCAACACCATTAAAGGTGCAGTATTGATATTAATTGGAGTATGAGTGGGTAAGGTGGTAATATAAGGCAATAATTTTTGATAGCTTTTTTTGTCAACACCCATTAATAAACGTATTTCAGAAGGACTACTCAATAATGTATTTGAAGTGCGATAGGCGGGGAGATAAGCATTATCTTCTGCACCATCTGGAATTTGTAGTTCAAGATCACTGTCTATCCAATCTAGCACTACTTGAGTTGGTATAGGGGGCAATTCTAAAAGATGAATTAAACGTTCAAAAATGGCGATATCTTCAGAATGGGAATCTATTAAGTTATTTATATTAAATCGCCCTTGTAAATCTTCAACCTTTCCTTGAATACTGCCACCAGAGATCGGTAAAGAGGGAATAGGTGTTGCCCAATCATCCTGAAGGCTATCAATCTTATTTTTATCACGTAATAAAATTTGTTTAACCCAACTTTCTCCTCCTAAGGCATATATATAGGCTTGTTCACCGTTAATGATATTAGCAGTGCGGTGAATATCTAATTGTTGTCGTGTTGTCATCGCCACAGCGGTGATCGTGGCTAATGCGACAACTAATAAAACGGTAATTAATGCAATCCCTTGATTTTTCATAATATTTTAAATAAACGAGTAATAGGCCCCCATTCAACAACTAATGTGACTTCAATCGCCTTGAGTGTCACAGTCTTACTTGTTATTGGCCAATGCTCATGCCATTTAAAATTGTTATCTAAATAGCGTAATGTAATCTCATTAATATTATTTATTAAATCCATTTTGATAGGACGAGCATTTTGGGCACGATCAAGCAACCGCCAATAACTGCGCCACAATGTTTCATCCTCGATAAAATAGGCAATACGTTGTAATGAGCTACGCTGTTGCAGGGCAGGATTACGCCAACCTGCCCGAGTTAATTCTAATTGTGATGTTGTGCCTTTTAGAGCAGGTTGCCTTTCTCCATATTGATCCCGAATTGTTCGTTCAATATATTGTTCAATATCGCGTCCTAACCATGTAAAAGCCATTTGTAAACGTGCTAATTGTGTCGCATGTTGATCGGTTTGAATACGTGCGGAGAGAATGGTATTTAAGCCACCATAAGCCATCACTCCAATAACCGCAAAAATGACTAATGCGACTAATAATTCAAGTAAAGTAAAACCTTGCCAAGTTTTTTTTGAGTTCACGTTTTTATCCAATGTATGTCATAATGTCAATTGATATAATTATTTCAGATTAAGGAGATACCATGGCAACAATTGATTTAACACAAGCTAATTTCGAGAAATTGATAGCAGATAATGACATGGTTCTGGTTGACTTTTGGGCACCCTGGTGTGCACCATGTCGCTCTTTTGCCCCTATTTATGAAAGTACTTCAGAAAAATACCCTGATCTCGTATTTGCAAAAGTAAATACGGAAGAAGAAAAGGAATTAGGGTCAATGTTTAATATTCGTTCTATTCCTACTCTGATGATTTTTAGGGAAAAAATTATCATTTTCTCACAAGCAGGCAGTTTGCCAGCCGCAGAACTTGAAAATGTTTTGAACAAAGCTAAAGCATTAGATATGGATAAGGTGCGTCAGGAAGTTGTTAAGCAAGAACAACAAGCAACTTAAAACATTGGCTTTATCTTGGGACTTGTTGCCCAAGATAGCTGCTTAACACCGCTCTGCTACTCGCATGATCGCACTACGGGCACGTGGATTTTCTGCAATTTCAATATCATTGGGACAAATTGGTTTGCCAATAGCGCGTAAACTGGAATGCAAAGCATCAACAGTTACTGGTAACTGAGGTGGGAAATCATCCCCTCGTACACAGTCACGAATAAAGCGTTTGACAATGCGATCCTCAAGTGAATGAAAGCTAATGACAACTAAACGCCCCCCTGGTGCTAATATATCTAATACTTGTGGTAAAACTTGCTGCAATTGCTCAAGTTCGCGGTTGATAAAAATGCGTAAAGCTTGAAAAGAGCGTGTTGCTGGATGTTTAAATTTCTTACCAGGGCGTGGGGCTGGTTGGGCTGCAGTAATAATTTCTACTAACTGACTGGTCGTTTTAAGTTCAACTTGCTCACGTGCTGAAACAATTGCTCTTGCAATACGTCGCGCATAACGTTCTTCACCATAAGTTTTTAATACTAGTGCAATATCGTTGGCTGTTGCTTTAGATAACCATTGAGCTACACTCTCAGAACTGTTTGGATTCATCCGCATATCCAATGGACCATCCTGCATAAAGCTAAAACCTCGTGTGGGTGTATCCAATTGCGGTGAAGAAACGCCTAGATCTAAGAATATGCCATTGACTTGTCCCATCAGACCATGTTTCTCAACGTGCCTAGATAATTGTGCAAAGTCACTATGAATGATATTAAAACGATTATCAGTAACACGTAAAGCTGCGTGTACAGCATCTGGGTCTTGGTCAAAAGCCAATACTCTTCCCTCTGTTCCCAAGCATTTCAAAATGGCTGACGTATGTCCTCCGCGTCCAAAGGTACAATCAATATAAATGCCATCAGATTGCAAATTTAATGCATTTAGTACTTTTGCTAATAACACGGGTTGATGTGGAAATTGATTTTCTGTTTTTGACACGATTTCGGTGTAATATTATGATGTAATAAGAATGATTATTGTAACATAGCTTTTAATAACTGATAACTGATAACTAATATGTACCGTGTTGCTGCAATACAAATGGCCTCTGGGCCGAATATCACTGCTAATCTACGTGAAGCAGGCCGACTCATTAATGAAGCTGTGAATATGGGGGCTGAGTTGGTTATTTTACCAGAAAATTTCGCACTTATGGGTATGCATTTGACAGATAATGTCAATAATTGTGAAAAACAAGGCAAAGGCCCAATTCAAGATTTTCTTTCCCAACAAGCAGCAGAATTTGGAATATGGCTGGTTGGTGGAACACTACCATTAGTGGCTAATGATCCGCTAAAATACCGTGCGACTTGCTTGTTATTTGATAATACAGGAGAATGTGTCGCTCGCTATGATAAAATGCATTTATTTGATGTAAGCGTCTCCCCCACTGAACAATATTGTGAATCAGATCTGATTGAAGCTGGAAATAAGGTGGTTGTAGTGGATACCCCTTATGGACGTTTAGGACTTGCCGTATGTTATGATTTACGTTTTCCAGAATTATTTCGTTGTATGCTAAATCAAGGGGTTGATGTGATTACTTGTCCATCTGCCTTCACATCACCCACTGGTAAAGCCCATTGGGATATTTTGGTACGTGCCCGTGCGGTAGAAAATCTAGCTTATGTTATCGCAGCAAATCAAGGGGGATATCATATTAATGGTCGTGAAACACACGGTCATAGTATGATTATTGATCCATGGGGTGTGATGTTAAGGCGTTTAAACCGAGGGGCTGGGGTAGTTTGTGCAGATGTAGATCTTGAAAAACAGGATCGTTTGCGAGGTAATTTTCCAACTCATGAACACCGTCGTATTCCATGTCAACAGCCTATTCATTAATATATAACTGATTAACGAGAATAAGATCGTGTCTTCAATCAATCAAGCTAAGGCTGAAGCTCAAAAACTCATTAAAGAGTATAACAAATTACAAGCAGAAGCTCGATCTGCAACTTCTGTAGATGATGCTGCGCGTAAAACCGCAGCGGCTGAAAAACTGATTGTACAAATAAGTGAATTGCAATCAGCCATTACCAAATTTCAAAGTCCAAAACAAACAGTCCCTTCCCCAAAGATTCAATCTCAAGCACCACTTGAGGAGCGTGTTGATCGTTTGACACAAGCTCAAAAGAAAACACGCACACAAATTGAACAACTTTCCAATGCTAAAAGCCAACTAACACTCTTATTAAAACAGGAAAAAGACAAAAATATTGAGAACGCATCTCAAACCAAGGATAAAAAGTTACAACAAGAATTAGAACAACTGATCGAGAAAAAAGAGGCTGAACAGAGTAGTTTAAAGCAAAAACTTGACAATGTTCAACAAGAGTCCAAAAAAGAGACTGACATTATAAAATTGCAACGTGATACAGCACGAGCTGTTATGGATAGACAAATTCAATTGGAAAACGAAAACTCGTTGCAAGAGAGTAGTGTAGGAATGTTGAGGGGGATCGCTATTGGTACGGTTTTTTCAATTATAATTGGGGTATTGGGTGTCTTTTTATATACTTTCATCACAGAAGAAGATATGGTTTCTGTTACACAGCCAAAAATTTACCCTATTGATACCAGTGCTATTGTAAAAGTTACACCTGTTATAAAAGTACCTGTTGCGTCAAGCTTTAAAGCATTGGGAGAATATAGGGACAAGTTAAAAAATGGTGGAAAAGGACCATGGATGGTCAAATTACCAGAAGGCACATTTAAAATGGGCAGTAAAAATACTTTGCCGCATCATAATGAACGTCCCCAACATGAGATTAGCTTAGAAAGTTTTTCTATTGGTAAATATGAAGTCACATTTGAAGAATATGATCATTTTTCAAGAATGACAAACAGACCATTGCCTAATGATAATGGTTTCGGAAGAAAAAAACGACCTGTTATTAATGTTAATTGGCATGAGGCGGTTGAGTATACGAAATGGTTAAGCAAACAAACAGCTCATAAATATCGTCTACCAAGTGAAAGAGAATGGGAATATGCTGCAGGGGCGGGTGCTGAAACAGTCTTTTGGTGGGGATTTCATATTGGTGAAAATAACGCAAATTGTGCCAGTTGTGGTAGTGAGTGGATCGGGCAACAAACGGCTCCTGTAGGAAGTTTTCCAGCGAATCCTTTTGGTATATCTGATACTATTGGGAATGTTATGGAATGGACACTCAATTGTTATCATGGGAGTTACAAAGGTGCCCCTTCAACAGGAAATATTTGGGAAGGGGGAAATTGTACGTGGCGAACAGTGCGTAGTAGTTCCTATCGAAGTAATAAAGATAATATACGTACAACAATAAGGAAGCAGTTTCGTCCAAGCATACGTATGGATACCTTAGGATTTCGGGTGATGCGTGTTTATTAGGTTACAATAGTTGGGGGGGTAGCTTCGCCAGCACAAGGGACGGTAAAAACCTGTTTATCTTCTAAGCGTAAGGCAGTTAATGCGCCGCCCCATACACAGCCACTATCCAAAGCATAAATACCAGGTTCTGTATAATAACCCAATGTTGCCCAATGTCCAAAGAGTATATTTATATTACTGTGGTAGTATTTAAACCAAGGCTTATCTTCAGTATTATTAATAAAGGGATTAGTCTTTTTTTTCAAAGCTAATTTGCCGTCAGCGTTGCAATAACGTAAGCGTGTGAAACAATTACTAATAAAACGTAATCTCTCCCAGCCTGTCAATTGGTTTGACCATTTTTTGGGTTTATCACCATAGAGATGGTCTAAATATTGGGTGTAATTTGGACCTTGTAAGATTTCTTCCAGTTCAGAGGCACATTGACGCGCTTGTAATAAATCCCATTGTGGTGGAAGACCAGCATGAATCATGATAAAACCAAGGTCTGCATCATGATGGAGAAGAGGACGGTGACGTAACCA
>DAOVTJ010000079.1 GCA_030633165.1 Thiomargarita sp.
AAGAGTTTTTGAAATATTTTGGGGAATGGTGGCAAGATAAACCTTTGCCCACCATTTCTCTATAACTCAATGAGTTAGGAATAGTGGGATAGGTTCATTGGAAAAATTTTACTCTTCAAAGCTTAATGCTACAATGTCTCCACTATTATCATAAGCAATCAATATATTATCAACCACCAATGGCGGCACTGTAATCGCCGCATCCATTTGGTAACGTGCAACAAATTGTCCATTATCACGACGCATCCAATGCAAATAACCTTCAAAATCACCCACAACGATATATTCTCCAATCTGAACTGGGGCTGTTAGTTTACGCGCATGAAGTTTATCTTGTTTCCACCATTCTTCGCCAGAATAACGATCAAGTGCCCAAATATGACTGTTAGTATCGCTGATATACAGGTGGTCATAATCTACAGCTAATCCAGCATAAGATGATAATTTTTTCTCCCATAATATTTTCTTTTGGATCAGATCGATAGCAACTGTCCCGCCTTGATAAGCTGTGACATAAATAATGTCATCTACAAGTATCGGATCTGCATCAATATCAATCATACGCTCCAATTCAGTACGTCCATGTGATACAAATATTTGTGACTCCCAAAGAACTTTACCAGTGTGCAATTCTAAAGCTGCTACTTTTCCATTATCAAACCCAGCAATAATAAAGTTTTGTTTGATAATTGGTGTACTTGTTCCCCGTAAACTAAGTAAGGGAACTTGGTTGCGTTCATAAACCCATAATTGTTGCCCTGTTTGACTATTGAGTCCAAATAATTTTCCATCAATCGTACGAATAACAACAATGCCTTGATTAATCCGCGGTTTTGCTAAGATTTCACTGCTAACAAGTACTCTCCACAGTTCTGAGCCATCAATTTCAGATAGGGCCACCACATGTCCTTTTAAACTGCCCACTAATATTAGACCGTCACCTATACCAGGACCAGCCGAAAGGGGTAAGTCTAATTCTTGTGCCCAAACTTGTTTACCATTATCAATGGCTTGTATACGTCCTGTTGGAGAAGCCGTGAATAATTGTTCATTATGAAAAACAGGTGCAAGTTTAAGATGAGCAGTATCTTTTCCAGCCTCTGTTGTCCACAAAGTTTTTACAGTTAGGGTAGATGTAAACTTAACAAGTGGAGCGGGTTTTTCTTCCTTGGTCTCAACATTGCTACAACCATTTAATACTATTAGTGTATAAAATAATAATATATATTTGTGCATAAACTCTATTCTTGTTGTGCAGGCGTTTCTGTGCTTATTGGGGTAACTTCAGGTTCTAAGACAGGGGTTGCTTCTGGCTCTGTTATTGGAGTAACTTCTGGTTCTAAGACAGGAGCTGCTTCTGGCTCTGTTATTGGAGTAACTTCTGGTTCTAAGACAGGAGCTGCTTCTGGTTCTGTTATTGGAGTAACTTCTGGTTCTAAGACAGGAGCTGCTTCTGGTTCTGTTATTGGGGTAACTTCAGGTTCTAAGACAGGAGCTGCTTCTGGCTCTGTTATTGGAGTAACTTCAGGTTCTGTGGCTTCAGGCTCTATTATCTCTAAGAGAGTGGGAGCTTCAGGATCTGTTATTGGGGTAACTTCTGGTTCTGTGGCTTCAGGCTCTATTATCTCTAAGAGAGTGGGAGCTTCAGGTTCTGTTAGTTTGAACAGGGTTGCGGCTTCTGGTTCTATTGTTTCGACTGAAATCACACTTTCTTCTTCGGTTATTTCAAATTTTGGCACATTCGCTTCAATACGTTCTTCTTCTATTAGACCCAAATTATCAAGTTTCATTTGTACCCAATCACCATGTTGTGGTGATAAAAGGGGAACAGCTTCTGTATAAGCTTGACGGGCATCTTCAATTTTTCCTTGAGCCAGTGCAATATCGCCTTTTATTTCTGCATATCCTCCGACAAATGTACCTTGGTCAATCCCTGTAATTAGAGTATTTGTTTCTGCCACTTTATCTTGTGATAAGAATATTTTGGCTTTACGTAAACGAGCAATATGAGCTAACTCTGGTAGTTGGCTATTTTCAATTACCCATTGTAAACGAGCATGACTACTATCAATCTCACCCTCTTCTAAATCCTTATGTGCCAGATTTAATGCAGCAAGTATGGCATACGGACTATTACTATGTTGGGATAATAGATGACCAGCAAGTTGACGTGCTTCCAAAACATCTTCTTTTTCCAAAGCAAATAACACTTTCTCATACATGCTAGAAGCTAATAATCCTTGTTGCTCTGTGTAAATTTGCCACCAACGCCAACCACCTAAGAGTGCAAATCCGATAACTATACCAAAAAATATAGATTTGCCATTTTCTTTCCACCATTTTTTTAGTGCTTCTACTTGTTCTTCATCAGTTTCGTAAGCCACAAAAACTCCTTTATTAATTAATTTGAAAAAAATGGGCTGAGATATTCAACGATCTCGGTTTGTGCTAGTGAGATTTGCGGCTTTTTTTCACGCAAATATTTCAGTGTTACTTGTTGTTTAGCAATTTCATCTTCACCCAGTATGAGTGCCATCAATGCACCGCTTTTATCAGCCCGTTTAAATTGACTTTTAAAACTGCCCCCACCGCAATGTGTGAGTAAACGTAATTTGGGCAAAGCATCACGTAAAGATTCTGCTAAACTAAAACCTTGTGTTATCGTTTTTTCACCAACCATAATTAAATAGATATGAGGCGTATTATCAGGAACATTTTGAGAAAGTAATAATGCAAGTCGTTCAATACCCATTGCAAAACCAATAGCAGGTGTTGAATGCCCTCCCTGTTGTTCAACAAGGCTATCATAACGCCCACCAGCACATACTGTCCCTTGTGACCCCAAACTTTTTGTCACCCATTCAAACACTGTGCGATTATAATAATCTAAACCTCGCACTAAGCGTGGATTAACCTGATATGTGATACCAATATGGTCAAGTAATTGTTTTAGTCCAGTAAAATGTGCCTGTGATTCCTCATCCAAATAATCTAATAATTGCGGTGCTGCTTCAATTAGTGCTTGTATCTCAGGATTTTTACTATCAAGAATCCGTAAAGGATTTTTATGCAAACGACGTTGGCTATCAGCATCCAATTCACTATGATGATCAGAAAAATACTTGACTAAGTGTTCACGATAAGTGGCACGTGTTGAAGCAGTCCCAAGTGAATTAATTTGCAATTCTAAATCATTTATTCCTAAATGTTGCCAAAAACGTGCCGTCATCAAAATTATTTCTGCATCAATATCAGGTCCCGATAAGCCATATACTTCAGCACCAATTTGGTAAAATTGCCGATATCGCCCTTTTTGTGGGTTTTCATGACGAAACATGGGTCCCATATACCATAAGCGTCGTATCTGATTATAAAATAATCCTTGCTCAATACCTGCTCTAACACATCCTACGGTGCCTTCAGGGCGTAAAGTTAAACTATCCGCTTTACCATGTTTATCAGGACGATCAAGAAATGTAAACATTTCTTTTTCAACAATATCAGTAACTTCTCCAATAGCTCGACTAAATAATTCTGTTTTTTCCAGCAATGGAAGACGAATTTCTTGATAGCTATAAGCTTCTAATACATGACGAATTTTTTCTTCGATATGTTGCCAAAGAGGGGTTTGTATTGGGAGAATATCATTCATTCCCTTGATAGCTTGAATATATTTCTTAGACAAATGCTAATTCCTTTGTGTGCTTAATGACCTAGTGTACGCAAAAACAAGTGTTCATAACGTTTCTTTATTTTATCATCCAAAAATATAGCCTTAATTTCACCATTACTTGTTTCAGAAATAAATAGTAATTGGGTTTTAGGATGATACGCTATGCCAGTGGGTGATGATAAACCTGAGGCGATGATTGATGATTTTCCTAATGGTGTTAATCGGGTTATAGTTCCCACATCAGTATTTGTCTTATAAATATTGCCTTGTTCATCTTTAACAGTAGTATTAGGTATAAAAATATCAGTACACTGTTCAATTTTTCCTGCTGAACCGTTAGTCATAATTGGAATTGACCAAACTTTGCCAGTTGTACCACTTTTGATATAAAGTGCTGAATCAGTAGGATGAATAGCTAAGTCTGTTGGGTTCATAATACCTTTTGCAAATGTTTTAAATTCGCCAATTGCAAAAGTAGAAAATGAATAAAGAAGTAGAGAAATTAAAACACATAATTGTATGATTTTTGTCATCTGACAACACCTCCTTTTGATTTAAATATACCTTTACTGGACACTCATGTCAAGCCGCTTTTTTTTAAAAAAGTTTGTTAAATAATGCCCACACTCATCTGCTAATACACCACTAACACATTCAATGTGATGATTATGGCGTGTATCTCTCAAAATATCAAAACGACTGCCTGCAGCACCTGCTTTATTGTCATAAGCACCAAATACAACGCGCTGAACTCGAGCATGAATAATTGCTCCTGCACACATGATACAAGGTTCAAGTGTGACATATAAGGTGGTATTAAGTAAGCGGTAATTATTTAAGTATTGTGCTGCTTTGCGTAAAGCGATAATTTCAGCATGTGCTGTAGGATCATGGCTATGAATAGGTTGATTCCAGCCCTCAGCAATACATTTGTCATCTTGCACGATAAGGGCACCTACAGGGATTTCTCCTTGAGCCGCTGCTGAATCTGCAAGATGTAAAGCATGATTCATCCATTTTTGGTCTGTGTTATTTAAAGACATATATAATCTTCCGAAAAAAAACATAGCAGTTTGATACAATCAATAATTTTACTTGACAAGATTTTAACAGATGGAACTTCACATAATAGATTGGATCATTATCGTCTTTTTTTTAGTATTGATATTGGGTATTGGGCTAAGTTTCACTAGAGAAGCAGGAAAAAATGTTGAGAGTTTTTTCTTAGGGGGACGAAATTTACCTTGGTGGCTTGCAGGTACGTCAATGGTAGCGACAACTTTTGCTGCTGATACACCGCTATTAGTGACAGAATTAGTGGCTAAAAATGGAGTCAGTGGTAATTGGTTATGGTGGAATGGTTTAATTGGTGGCATGTTAGCGACTTTCTTTTTTGCGAAATTTTGGCGCAAAGCTAATATTATTACTGATATCGAATTGATTGAACTACGCTATTCAGGTAAAGCTGCGAGTTTTTTGCGTGGTTTTAAAGCCATTTATTTAGGTATTTTCTTAAATTCTGTTGTTATTGCATGGGTTAATGTCGCTTTGGGAACTTTGTTACATGTTTTTTTTGGTATTCCAGAAAGCCAATTAATCTTTTATCTTGGTGGCGCGATGTTTTTTGTGATGATTTATTCTAGTTTATCAGGTTTATTAGGGGTCGTGATTACTGATTTTCTCCAATTTATCATTGCCATGATTGGGAGTATTGTACTTGCTATCGTGGTTGTCAATTCAGATAAAATTGGGGGGATTGCTGGCTTACAAGCTCAATTACCTGCTGCTACTTTTCAATTTTTCCCAAATTTTGAATTTTCCACTAAATCTTTTATTGAAATCACTCAAGTATTAAGTATAAGTTTAGCAACATTTTTTGCTTTTGTGGGGGTATTGTGGTGGTCTAGTTGGTATCCAGGGGCAGAGCCAGGCGGTGGGGGCTATATTGCTCAACGTATGATGAGTACTAAAAATGAGACTGCTGCTGTTAAAGCGACATTATTTTTTCAAATAGCGCATTATGCTTTACGACCCTGGCCTTGGATTATAGTTGGATTATGTGCGATTGTCCTTTATCCCGATTTATCTGCAACTGATAAAAAATTAGGCTATGCCTTGGCAATGCAAGAATTCTTACCTACAGGTTTAAAAGGTTTATTATTAGTCTCCTTTTTTTCGGCTTATATGAGTACCATTTCTACCCAATTAAATTGGGGCACAAGTTATATTATCAATGATTTATATCACCGTTTTCTACATCCTAAAGCTAGCCAAAAACAATTAGTACTTGCTTCGCGTATTAATACATTTATATTAATGCTAGTGGCTTTATTTGTGACATCACAAATTGAAACTTTAGAAAGTGCTTTTAAATTTATGATTGAATGCGGTGCGGGATTAGGTGCGGTGTTAATATTACGCTGGTATTGGTGGCGCATCAATGCATGGAGTGAAATTGTAGCAACCATTGCACCATTTATCATCTTTACTATCATTAAATTGTATACTGATTTAGAATTTCCTTATAGTTTGTTTATTACAGTCGGATTTACAACTGTGGCATGGTTGGTGGCGACTTTTGTGACAGCACCTACAGATTTAAAGAGATTGAAAGATTTTTATAACCGTATACAACCCGATGGTTTTTGGCAGCCTGTGGCTGAGACTAAAAAATCTAAAATGCCCCAATTATTCGGGTGTTGGTTGTTAGGGATTGGATTGGGTTATGCCTGTTTATTTGGTTTGGGTAAACTGATTTTTGGTCATTGGCAAGCTGCAATAAGTTATGGTGTTGTTGGTTTGATTTGTGCTTTTGGGATTAATCGGCTTATGAAAAAAATTTGATAAAACAAAAAGATACACTTGTGAAAAAAAAATAGACAAAAAAAATAGACAAAAAGCTTGACATTGTTTTATAAGCACAGTAAACTACTCAACATCTTTTGTTTAGAAGTGCAAAAAAAGGCTTGACATTATTTTGAATGCACTTTACAATGAGCAAATAAAATTATTGGTCGGGTAGCTCAGTCGGTAGAGCAAAGGACTGAAAATCCTTGTGTCGAGTGTTCGATTCACTCTCCGACCACCAATTTTTTTCCATTCCAAAATATTATTTTCCCACCATCCAATTCTCCAAGTTGTCTCATGTCTCGTTTATCAGATGGCTTTACACTTATAGAGCTCATGGTTGTCATTGTCATTATTAGTGTGATTTTGAGTTTTGCCATGCTGTCTATTGGTGATGGCGGAATATCCCGAAAATTAGAGATAGAAACCCAACGTTTTTCCTCATTAGTACAATTAGCAAGCGAAGAAAGCATTATGCAAGCCAAAGAAATGGGGCTCGCTTTTGAAAAAAATGCTTATCATTTTTATGTGTTGCATGGGGATAAATGGCAATCCGCACAAAATGATATTTTTCGCCCCCGTACGATGCCTCCTGGTATTGAAATAGATATTAGTTTAGAGGGTATTCCTATTGAAGAAAATGAAAAGCCACAATTATTTATATTGTCTAGTGGTGAATTGACACCGTTTGAGGTCATATTCAAAGCAGAAAATGTACCCGCTTATCAAGTGACTGGTACGGCAACTGGAAAAGTCTATGAGTCGTATTAAAAAACAAGGATTTACGCTATTAGAAATTTTGGTTGCCTTAACAGTTTTAGCTGTTGCTATGTCGGCTCTAATTAAGAGTAGCGCAGAAAATGCAGAAAACGCAACATATTTACGTGATAAAACGTTGGCACATTGGGTAGCCATGAATGTTTTCACCGAAATTCAAATACGAGAAAAATGGGAAAAAGAAGGTAGTGTCATGATGGCGAAAAGAGAGTGGTTTTGGACTGTGAGCATTTCTGAAACTGGGGAAAAGGAATTACACCGTTTAGATATACACGTACGTCTTCATGTTGATGAGGAACCGATAGCAGTATTAGTAGGATTTCTTGTGAGTAAAACTGAAACGAGCTCTTTTTCAGGATAACGCAGTGCTGTTAATTTTCCGCCAAAAACACAACCTGTATCAAGACAAATTGTATTATTAAGCCAAATTGATTCCTCTACTCGCGTATGTCCATAAACCACCATTGCTTGCCCGCGATAATCTGCTGCCCAATTATAACGCACGGGAAATCCTTCATCATCTATCTCTCCTGTTGGTTTACCATAAAGCGCAAAACTACGTGCTTTACCTGATACTTGCCCTTGCAAATTTTCTGTAATACCAGCATGTGCCACCACCAATTTCCCGCCATCAAACAGATATTGGTATTCTAAATTTCCAATAAAATCAATAATTTCTTTATGAAACTCAGGTGGATATTTTTCTAATTGATGCATAGATTCTGCCAAACCATGTGTTAGTTTGATGTTCTTACCTTTTAATTTTCGCATCAATTTAATATCATGATTGCCCAACACACAAAAAGCGCTACCTGCGGCAACCATATCCATAACAAGCCGCAAAACTTCTGGTGTTTTTGGACCCCTATCACCTAAATCACCGAGAAAAATGACCTGACGTCCTTCTGGATGAGTGAGAGTGTAGCCTAATTTATCAAGTAAGGTTCTTAATTCATCAAAACAACCATGTACGTCACCAATAATGTCAAAAGGTCCTCGTTTATGTTTTAAATTATTCTTTAAGGGTAATCTTTTAATTTCAGCATTCTTAACTTGTTCAAGCGTGTCAAAAACTATTACTTGTTGATATCCTTCTAAAGAAGGCTTTAATTCATTTATGCTTTCTAAATTAAATATAATAGCTATTGAGTCCGCTTTGTATTTATGTGCTAAAGCCAATAGCGGTGTATATGCTTTAACATTAATCACCGTTAATTTGCCAGCAGAAAGACGTTTTTTGGCAATAAAATGCAAAAGATCAAAAGCTTCAGGGGTAACACTGTGATCATTTTCCTTATCAGAAATCAAAGTGCGACAATAATTTAAAGATAGAATTTCGGTAGATCTAAAATGCTTTTTGGCAAAGCTATCTGATGTATCTATTAATAGGATCAAGGAAAACTCAGAAATTTGAATTTGCATTTTTCTTTGAGAGAAATTCCCCTTTCTGAGGGGAAGTCACATTAATTGATTGAAACTGGCTCAAGGTTCTCATTAGCTTGAAGAGGCTGGGGTTTATGTGTCAGCATGCTAAATAATGATGCAATTCGTTCCCGCATCTGACGACGATCTACTATCATGTCAATCGTGCCATGATCGAGCAAAAATTCGCTACGTTGAAAGCCTTCTGGTAAAGTTTCACGTACAGTTTGCTCAATAACACGTGGACCCGCAAATCCAATGAGCGCATTGGGTTCTGCAATATTAATATCTCCTAACATCGCTAAACTCGCTGAAACCCCGCCCATTGTTGGATCGGTTAATACTGATATAAATGGCAATCCATGTTGGTTAAGACGATTGAGAACTGCACTGGTTTTTGCCATTTGCATCAGTGAAAATAGGGCTTCTTGCATACGTGCTCCCCCACTGGCGCAAAAACAAATTAATGGGATATGATGTTCAATAGCAACATCTGCACCACGCACAAAGCGTTCTCCCACGACGCTACCCATTGATCCTCCCATGAATTTAAATTCAAAGGCTTGAGCAACCAGTGGTAAGCCAAGGACTTGACCTTTGATAACAATTAAGGCATCTTTTTCATCTGTGGCTTTTTGTGCTTGTGTGATACGATCTTTATATTTTTTACTGTCCCTAAATTTTAAGGGATCACAGGGTGATAATTCTATGCCAATTTCTTCACGCTGTTCGGGATCAAGGAAACTTTCCAAACGTTTACGTGCCCCAATACGTAAATGATGGTTACATTTTGGACAAACATTTAGATGACGCTCTAATTCAGGACTGTACAAAACGACTTGACAGACAGGACATTTACTCCAAACGCCTTCAGGTACAACAACGCGTCTATTTGTTTTACCGTTGGTACGGATTCTGGTGGGTAATAATTTTTCAAACCAACTCATATTCAGTTATCAATTATCAGTTATTGCGTAGTGCTAATTAGGAAAACAACTCTTATAAAAATATCATATTGTAAGGTGTAACCTACCCTATCAATGTTCAAATGTATAACGCAAATCTACTCCACTTTGTACACCAGTTTCTGTTTCTAGTGTTAGTCTTTTAGTTAAATCATAACGCATACGTAAAACATTACTACCATCAAAGATACCAATTCCATAGCTGATATATAAATCTGGTGTCAAATATTTGCCGAGCATTAAGGCTGATTCTTCAATATTCCCATCACTAGCAATACCAATATCATCTAAACCTACGGTATCTCCTATCTTTTTAGCCAAACTATCGCCGCCTTTTAAAGATAAGGAAGTTAGTGTATTAATTAAAAGAGAACCTTCACTTTCTGTGGCTCGTGCAACGGGTTTACCCAGTACAATATAGGATAGCGTATTACTTTGATCAAGGAGTGGATCAGAAAAAAATGTCAATTTGGGTGATTTTGCCGTGCCTTCTATCAGTACGCCTGCAATAATTTCATCATCACCATTACGAGAGATAGGTGACTTAATGACATTCCCAGTATCCTTTTGTCCAGAGACGTTTGAAAAACTGATATCCTGATCCCGTTCTTTAATACGGCGATAGGCTGGAATACTTAAACCAGGATTTTCTATAGCACCGCCACTGAAAAATACTCGTCCCCGATCAATTTTTAAATTTTGTCCAAATGCTTTATAACTCCCCTCGATAATATATAATTCTCCGTTACCTACTGTGACTTTTCCAGGTTGGTTACTGGCAATCAAAGTACCACCAAATCGGCTTTTAAAACCTGCTCCGTCAAAAGTAACATTATCACCTAAAATAATTTTTACTTTGCTATAAATCGCCATTTTATTTGCGACCTTTTTCTCTTTTCCTATAGATTCTTTAGGATTAACAATAACAATATCTTCAGATACGCCAATAGCACCAGTTCCTGCACTAGGGGGGGTCACCGCCACTTCTGGAATCGTTACTGCACATGTAACATTAATACGTTCTGGCGCGATTGAAATATCAAGATTGGGTAAGATTAATGCCCATGCTTCTGGTATATTAATGACTTCAAAATTTTCGCCATTAATCTTCAAAGTGCCTTTCCAATCATTGATTGAAAGAATTTTGGCTTTGCCTTTAATTTCTAAATGA
>DAOVTJ010000106.1 GCA_030633165.1 Thiomargarita sp.
GGCCAGAGAAATTTTATCAAATCCACAAACTCGTATAGAATTTGATATAAAAACTTATGGGAAAAGTTATATTCAGAAAAATACAATACAAAAAAAACGTGAACCTGAAAAAAAAGAAAGTTATATTCAGAAAAAGACAATACAAAACACATCTGTTCCTGAAAAAGAAGAAATAAATGTGGTATACATAATTATTCTAACAGTTATGATTATAGGTTTTATAATCTATTCGAGCTTTCCCGAGCGACCAACTTCTGCCCCACAAACTTCTGCCCCCCAAACTTCAGAGCCAAAGTGGTATGCAAATGGTAATCTTCATAAAGGGTCGGTTGCACAATGGAAAAGAGCAACGTATGCGAATAAGTTAGCCACAGCGGCAGACTGGACTATGACTAGACCTCTGATAAAAAAGATAGTTATGCAAAACAACAATATAGATACGTATACGTTAAAAATATTTGCAAGTAACTTGATCAGGTGCGTAGATAAAGCAGCAGCTGGTGAAGGTTATGAGAGCATGAAGATAGCCGAAATAGGCGCTGTATGTATGATATTAATGAAATGGTAAAAAAATGATAATGAGCGTAGTATCACTGCCATTAATTTTAGAACAAACATTTAAAAACAAGCTTATACAATGTAGGCTAGTGCTGCAAAAGTGGATGATGAACTTCTGTAGGGTGCGTCCTACGCACCAATGATATCCCAAAGTAGCGTGTTTTTTTATATCATCCACATTGCAGGATTGTCAAAAAACGAAGAACGCTCAAAAGGAGATAAAATTGACAGAAAGTGATATTTTAGAAAATATAAAGCAAAAATATTATGATGCTAAATTACTTAACGAACATGGGAGATTTGCAAACTCAATTTACCTTTGCGGTTATTGTGTTGAATTATCATTAAAGCTTGCGATAACCAGAAAGCTAAATTGGCCAAAATATAAAACTGAAGGTAAATTCAAATTTCTGAAAGTGCATGATTTTGATTTTCTTGTAGCATTTACAGGTGATGAACCTAGAATAAAAAGAATTCCATCTTGGTCAATTGTAATGCAGTGGAACGAACATAAAAGATACGAAGACCCTGCAAAGGCTAATAAAAATGATTCCGAATCAATGATTGAAGCAACAAAAAATATAGTGGAGGATTTATGCAAGATATCATTATAAAAATTTCAAAAGCACTAACAGAAATAGAGCATGAAAAAGGTGCTTTTATAGTAAAGTGTCTTGTTGCTCGAAATCCTGATGATATTCAATGGGACTTAGTTCTTGCTGCTGATTGGTTTGAGGAGGATCAAATTCAGAGATTAAATTATTTATCCGAAAAAATTTTATGTGAATTCGATAATGATTTGATTTCACAGTTTTCAGCAATTATTACGCTTTCTTCAGATTCAGAATTGGCGCAGTTTTTGATAAAAATACAGAATGGATATAATTTGCATTATGGAAAAATTCATGCAGATGAGCAGATAATTATAAATACAGATAACAAGCTAGCTCCAATGGTTTTATCCCTTGTCAACATCAGAATCCCATAATTTGATATAAATTAAAGGAATATAGCATTGAAAATAAGAGAATCTTGCGAATCAGACAGTTCAAAAATCGAAAATGTCCACATGAAAGCATTTGGAATGCAAGAAGGTCCAGAAATTGTTGAACTTGTCAATAAATTACTAGATGACAAAACTGCAATGCCAATACTTTCACTTGTGGCTACAGAAAATGAGAAAATCATTGGGCATATACTTTTTACAAAAGTAATAATCACGCAAACTACTGTGGCTGTTACAGCCCAAATACTTGCACCACTCGCTGTTCTTCCAAGTTTCCAAGCTAAAGGAGTTGGTAGCAAACTCATTCAAGAGGGATTGCGCCAATTAAAACAATCGGGTGTTGAGCTAGTCTTTGTGCTTGGGCATCCAGATTATTATCCACGTTTGGGTTTTACACCCGCAGGCGCACTTGGTTACGAAGCTTCACATCATGTACTTGAAAAGAATTCTGGGGCTTGGATGGTGCAAGAATTACGCACTGGTGTCATTGGTAGAGTAAAAGGCAAAGTGCAATGTTCTGAAGTGCTTAACCAACCTAAGTATTGGTTGGAATAAGAGCCTGGGTTAAATATTGAAAATTAAGTATGAAGATGACACCAAACCATCTGTTTTTCTGTTCCTGTGCCAATTTCAGTTAATGGCGGTTCAATACTTTTACATTTATCCATCACTAGATGACAACGTGTGTGGAAACGACATCCTTTCGGTGGATTGAGCGGTGAAGGAACATCACCTTCTAAAAGAGTTGCATTATGCAATACATCAGGATCAGGAATAGGATTAGCACTGATAAGGGCTTGAGTATAAGGATGTTTTGGCGATTCAAAAATCATTTTTGTTGGCGCAATTTCTACAATTTTGCCCAAATACATCACCGCTACTTTATTAGCAATATATTGCACCACATTGAGATCGTGAGAAATAAATAAATAGGCTAATTTATACTCCGCCTGAAGATCACATAAAAGATTGATAATTTGCGCTTGAATTGACACATCAAGTGCCGAAACCGCTTCATCACAAACAATAAATTTTGGTTTAAGTGCTAAGGCTCGTGCAATACCGATACGTTGCCGCTGTCCGCCTGAAAATTCATGTGGATATCGAGACTGATATGAAGAAGATAGACCGACTTTATCCAGTACCTCGGAAATATAACGATTTAAATTTTTACCTGTTGCAATCCCATGCACTTTAAGGGCTTCTCCCACGATATTGCCCACTGTCATACGTGGATTCAGTGAACTATATGGATCTTGAAAGATAATTTGCATACGAGGACGCATCATGCGAAGTTCAGTGGCTTTTATTTTTAAAAGTTCTTGACCCTCAAAGTAAATCCTCCCTGCACTAGGTTCTATCAAGCGAAGCAAGGCACGACCTGCTGTTGTCTTGCCACAACCCGATTCGCCAACTAAGCCAAGTGTTTCTCCTTCGTTAATCTCGAAGGAAATGTCATCAACTGCTTTTACCCAATTTGATATCCGTGAAAAAAAACCAGTCCGTACTGGAAAATATTTTTTTAAATTTCTAACGGAAATAAGGGCTTTGTTCATTTAATTACCTCAATAAAGCCAACACGCAACATCATGCTGATATTTGTGCTCTTTTAATAATGGTGAGTCCTGTGAACAGCGTTTCATTACTTTTGGGCAACGATTGGAAAAACGACATCCTGTAGGATATTCTAGTGGCATAGGTATCGTGCCTTTTATGGCAGCCAATCGCTTATACCCTGGTCTTGGCAATGCTTTCAATAAGCATTGTGTATAGGGATGTAAGGGACTTTTAAACAAGGAACGCACTTGAGTATGTTCAGCAATTTCTCCAGCATACATCACCATAACATGCTGAGCAAAATGCGCAACCATACCTAAATTATGTGTAATCAATAAAATAGCCATACCCATCTCATCTTGGAGCTGTTGGAGCAAGCGTATAATTTGCGCCTGTATTGTTACATCCAAAGCTGTTGTTGGCTCATCAGCGATTAACAGCGTCGGCTTACATGCTAAAGCCATCGCAATCATCACGCGCTGCTTCATACCGCCAGACAATTCATGTGGATATTGATCGATCCGTTGTTGCGGTGATGAAATGCCTACTTTTTCCAATAAAATAAGGGTTTCTTGTCGTGCATCATGCTTTCTCATCTTAAAATGATGGATAAGGACTTCAGCAATTTGTTCACCGATAGTAAAAACTGGGTTTAGAGAAGTCATGGGTTCCTGAAAAATCATACTAATACGCTCTCCTCGAACTTTCTGGTATTTCTTTTGAGATAGTCCAACGAGTTCTTGCCCGTTAAGCTTAATACTGCCTTGTGTAATACGTCCAGGTTCTTCAATCAAACCCATAATCGCCAGTGCTGTTACCGATTTACCACAGCCCGATTCGCCCACTAATGCCACTGTTTCACCAGCTTTTATATCAAAATTTACATTTTGTACAACCTTTAATTCACCTTGATCTGTAAAAAAGGAGAAGTGGAGATTGCTAATTTCCAACACAGTATTGGTTTTCATATTTAAGATCTCCGCAATTTAGGATTAAGGGCATCACGCATCCCTTCTCCCACTAAGTTGAAAGCCAATACAATGATAAGAATGGCAAAACCAGGAATAAAGAAGAGCCAGGGGGCATCGAAAATAAAGTTTTTCCCATCAGCAAGAATATTACCCCAAGTGGCATAAGGCGGTTGCACACCGAATCCAAGAAAACTCAAAGCAGATTCCGTTAAAATAGCCGTAGCCACACCAATGATAGCTGAAACTAAAACCGGTGAAATCGCATTAGGCACCATTTGTATGAAAATAATACGCCAATCAGGTAATCCCACTGCTTTCGCGGCAACCACAAAATCTTGTTCGCGCAATGCTAGAAATTCTGCCCGTACAAAACGTGTTGTGCCCATCCAACTGGTGATACCTATTATAATCATAATATTATAAATACTCGGTGGCAACAAGGCGACTACGGTGAGTATCAAAAAAAATGTTGGAAAACACAACATAACATCAGTAAAACGCATAATAAGTGTATCCACCGTAATAAAACCAAGCCGAATATTGCCATAATAACCCGCTAAACCACCGAGTAAAATGCCAATAATAGTTGAAATACCCACCGCTACAAACCCAATAGAGAGCGATACAAAAGAGCCTTGGAGCATTCTAGCAAAAACATCACGTCCCAACTCATCAGTACCCAATAAGTAAATTCCAAATTGTGGCATATCCTCTACTGGCAGATGATCTGATGCAAATGATAAAGGAGGCAAAAATTTATCTACTAGTCTAACAGTGGCTGGATCGAAAACAATTGTCCACTCAGTCATGCCTTTGCCAGCAAGGGCTGCGATAATAAGTAAAAATAGTACCACTAAACCAAATACGGCTAATTTATCTTTTTTGAATAGTCGCCAAAATTCTTGAAGAGGTGTTTCTGATTGAATATCCATTGATTTTGTTATACTTACAAGTTAAACTGAATATAATTAACGTTTAAAGGAGTCTTTTTATGGGTAGAATATTAGCACTTATTTATGGCATATTTGGATTTCTGCTTTTTAATGCTTCTCTCATTTATTTTATTCTCTTCATCAGTCCAACATTTGAAGCTCAATTGATGAATTCAGGCACAGAAGTCCCCTTTGTTCAAGCACTTTTCATTAATATCTTATTAATCATTCTCTTTGGTGTCCAACACTCGGTGATGGCACGCCCACTGTTTAAAGATTGGTGGACAAAAATAGTTCCAATGCCAATCGAACGCAGCACTTACGTTGTTATTGCTAGTTTATTTATGATATTATTATGTGGATTGTGGCAACCCTTACCAGAGCTTGTTTGGAATGTTGAAAATCATCTGGCTTATTGGGTGTTAATCGGACTTTTCGGTTTTGGTTGGTTATTTTCACTTTATGCGACTTTTTTAATTAATCAGTTCGATTTACTTGGGTTAAGACAAGTTTTTTTGTATTGGCGTGTCAAACCTTATACCCCTGTCCCCTTTAAAGTTGTCTCTGTTTATAAATATATACGACATCCCATCATGTCTGGTACAATTATTGGGCTTTGGGCTACACCAACGATGAGTATGGGTCATTTTGTGCTTGCCATTGGTTTTACCATTTATATTTTCATTGGTATTTATTTTGAAGAAAGGGATATGATGAAGATTCACAGTGAATATTATGGGGATTATCGGCAAAAAACGTCGATGCTAATACCCTTTATTCGATTGAAAAAAACGTAAATGTCAATATAAACCAAGTTTTTAGACTTGGTTTATAGCTTATTATACAATATAAGCCATACAAATCAAGAATAGGAAACCAATGTCGATATTATCTTGTCCAGTTTGTCATACGCCTTTACAAAAACAGCCAAAATCATATCAGTGTGAAAATAACCATCACTTTGATATCGCCAAACAAGGATATATTAACTTATTGCAAAGCAATAAAAAAAGAAGTCTTGATCCTGGCGATAATAAAAATATGATTACTGCAAGGCGACAGTTTCTGGCACAAGGATATTATGAACCGATTAGTAATGTATTAAATGAAATACTGGGTTGTAAAAATCCTGAACTTTCTCTGAAAATACTAGAAGTCGGTTCAGGTGACGGCTATTATATCAATCGTTTGAAAGAAAAAAATCATGAATGTTATGGGGTTGATATTTCAAAACATGCCGCTAAAATAGCCGCAACAAAATATAAAAATATCACCTTTGTCGTCGCTAGTGCTGTTGAATTACCCTTTATCAATCATAGTGTAGATGTCTTAATTTCACTATTTTCCCCATTTTATGAGGATTCAGCTAACAAGGTACTTGCAAAACATGGCTTAATCATTCAAGCTGTGCCTTTAACTCATCATCTCTTTGAATTACGTCAAATCCTTTATAAGGAAGTCAATATCAATCCCGCACCAAAAAATCTGTTGACTCAAAAAGAATATTTCAACTTAGAAGAAACAAAAGTCCTAAATCATTCCATTCATCTTTCTGATCAGGCTTGTATCCAAGAACTTTTTCGTATGACGCCACATTATTGGAAAACTAGCCCAGAAAGACAACATGAATTATCATTACTACAAGAACTCGATCTAACATTAGAGATTGAATTTCGTATTTATAGCCATGCTAACATGAAATCGTGATCACTGAAATCACTTGTTCTCGTAAATCATCAAATTTATCATTTTCTACTAATGCGGGTTTATTTTGCAAAGCTAAACGATGTGTTTCACTTCGATAAGCGCGAAAAGCATCACTTAATTGTTGACAAGCGGATTCTTTAAGCAAATTATAGGTCACAAATAATTGTAATTGGGGTAACATGCCCGTAGTTTTCAATAAATCAGGATAATCTGCTGCCCACCGTAAAACCATATATTGAATCATAAATTCAATATCCACGATACCGCCTCTGCCTTGTTTTAAATCAAAAATATTATTTTTGCTTTTGTCTAAATTATCACGCATTTTTGTTCGCATTTCACAAACTTCTTGCTTTAATTTCTCAGGATCGCGTCGAAGACTGAGAATATTACGACGGATTTCTTCAAATTTTGCCATACTATCTGGATGCCCTGCAATAGCACGAGCACGTACTAAGGCTTGATGTTCCCATGTCCATGCTTTTTCCAACTGATAAGCTTGAAAAGCATCAAAACTACTCACTAACATGCCCGCAGAACCACCGGGACGTAAACGGGAATCCACTTCATATAAGATACCTGCAGGCGTATTAGCGGTGATGATATGAATAATACGTTGTCCTAAACGCCCAAAAAATATTTGATGATTTAATGGTTTCACACCATTAGTCATTTGTTGACTATTTTCACTATCATGCAAAAAGACAATATCTAAATCAGAACCATAGCTTAATTCTATTCCGCCAGCTTTACCATAAGCAACAATACAAAATTCGGCTTGTCGATCATCACAATCAGGGTATCCATGTTTTTGGATGAGATAATCATACGCAATGGAAAGTGTGCGTCGAACTAAACTATCTGCAATAGCTGTTAGATAATCACTTGTCACGGGTGCTGTGAGATTTTTTGATATTTCTGAAGCCGCGACATGTAGTACATAAGCTCGCTTAAATTGGCGCAAACTATCCATTTGCATTTCTAAATCATCATGGGGGAGATGAGCTAATTGTGCTTGTAAGGCATTATCTAATTCTTGTTGTTTCAGTGGATTATAAAGAGTACGTGGATCAAGCAATTCATCTAATAATAAGGGATATCGAGTAATTTGTTCAGCAATCCAAGCACTATCGGCACATAAACGGACAAGTTGTTTTAAAACTTGTGGGCGTTCTATTAATAATGCTAGATAAACACTGCGTTGTGCCACCGTTTCAATGAAATTTAAGCTACGGATAATGGCATTATCAGGATTTTTTTGTTCAAGTGCTGCGGTGATGAGTAAAGGGATTAATATATCAAACTTTTCACGCCCATTTTTAGTGAGTTTCTTAATTATGCGTGATTCTGGAAGTTTTTGTAATTGTATTAAAACTTGCGCAGCATTTTGAAAACCTGCCTGAATTAATACTGATTCATCATTAAAACCAGTATTCCATATTTCTTGCCAACGGTTTAAATCTGTATTTTTTTCTACTGCTTGAGGGGCAATAATTTGTTCAAATTCCTTGTGGACTTCTTGTTGATGAAAATTTAATTGTGCTAAAAATTGACTCCAATTTTCAAATCCCATGCTATAAGCTAATCGTGTTTGATTTAAATCATCATCTGGTAAGGTTTGTGTTTGTTGATCATTAATGGCTTGTAAATGGTTTTCGCTTAGACGTAAAAAGTAATAGGCTTTGCGTAATCTTATTACCACATCACTGGGCAAAATA
>DAOVTJ010000241.1 GCA_030633165.1 Thiomargarita sp.
CTTAGTATTCTATTGATTTTCTATATTTTCAATCAATGGTCAAAAAATCATATCCTAATACCCTGCAACAAACTGGCTGACGATTTAGAAATATCAACCTATGAAATGGGAGAGGCGAAAAAACTTTTAACATTATTAATAGAGGCTGAACAAAAAATATCTGACCGTACCCGTGAACTAGAGCAAGAAATCATAGTCAGAAAACATGCTGAGCAAGCTGCAAAAATGGCTTCTGTTGCTAAAAGCCGATTTCTTGCGACAATGACCCATGAACTTCGTACTCCACTTAACGGTATTTTGGGATTTGCCCAAAATTTACAACGCAATCCTACACCCACTTCTCAACAACAACATGCTTTAGAAGTTATTGAACAAAGTGGTCAGCACCTGCTTAGCCTTATTAATGATATCCTTGATCTTGCTAAAGTTGAATCGGGTAAAATAGAATTATATAAGACAGATTTTCATTTATCCCCATTAATAAAAGGTGTTGGCGAAATCATTCAGATTTCTGCACAACAGAAAAATATATCTTTTCATTTAGAGCATTCTGATAATTTACCCACAGAAGTCCATGGTGATGAAAAACGTTTGCGCCAAATTTTACTTAATTTGCTTGGTAATGCAATTAAATTTACAGAACTAGGAAAAGTAATATTACGGATAACAATGGACGGTGAAAAGATTACTTTTTCAGTTGAAGATAGTGGTGTTGGACTCTCTTCTGAAGAATTAAACACAATTTTTGAACCATTTCAACAGGGCGGTGACAAAAAACATCAGATTAAAGGGACAGGTTTGGGGCTAACAATTAGTACAAATTTGATAAATTTAATGGGTGGAAAGCTACAAGTCAAAAGTAAAATTGGCGTAGGGACTATCTTTTGGTTTGATTTAATCTTACCAGTTGTACTCTCAGAAAAAATGGAGCACGTCATTATTAGTCAACATGAAGAGAAACAGATGGTATTTCCGCCATTGGAAGAAGTGAATGTGCTTTATAATTTATCCATAATGGGTGATATCAAGGAACTGAAAGAACAAATCACAGTTTTGACACAACCACAGTTAAAACCGTTTGTTGAAAAAATGCAATTTTTCATCAAACATTATCAATTAAATAAAATCACTGAATTACTTGAAAACAAGAGAACTAGAACAAATGAACAATAAAGTTATTTTAATTGTTGATGATGAACCACACAATATAGATGTCCTATTTGATGACTTAACTCAAGCAGGTTTTAAGATATTAGTTGCTGAAAATGGAGAAACAGCACTCAAACGGATTTCCCATATTAATCCAGATATTATTCTTTTGGATGTAAAAATGCCTGGTATAGATGGATTTGAAACCTGTTCGCGTTTGAAAGCGCAAGAAAAGATAAAAGATGTTCCCATTATTTTTATGACAGCGGTTGCAGATACGGCAGAAAAACTAAAAGGCTTTGAATTAGGGGCAATTGATTATATTTTAAAACCCTTTCAAGCAACAGAGGTTGTTGCACGTGTAGAAAAACATTTAATGATTAGTCAGTTACAAAAACGGCTTGAGGCGCAAAATACTCAATTACAACAAGAGATTATTAAACGAGAACAGATTGAAAAATCATTGCGCGAGAGTGAGATGAAAAATAGCCTCTTACTTCAACATTCTCCAGATCTCATTATGAATGTAGAACGAGATGGTCGAATCACATATATTAATCACTCTATAGCATTTATTTCAGAGACGGTTATCGACAAAAAATTTATAGCTTTCTTACCTTCTGAATATCACGAGCAATATTCTCAAGCCTTGCATAAAGTTTTTGAGGAAAAACAAGCTGATAGCTTTGAATATAAAAATTCCGATGACCAATATTTTTTTGCCCGTGTTGTGCCTATTGAATGGGACAATGAAATTGTTTCTGCAATGGTTATTTCCACAAATATTACAGAACGCAGAAAAAATGCAGAATTAGAACAAGCAGTCCGTCTCAAAGACGAATTTCTGGCTAATATGAGTCATGAATTACGCACACCTCTAAGTGCTGTCTTGATGATGTCAGAAATTCTGATGGAAAATGCATACGGAAAATTGAATGAAAAACAGTTAAAAACAGTAGAACATATTGATACCAGTGCTCGTCATTTGTTGTCATTGATTAATGATATTTTGGATTTGTCTAAAATAACAGCAGGGCAATTGGAATTACAATTAGGTCCTGTCAATGTGACAGCAGTTTGTAATGCTAGCTTAGTATTTATTAAAGAAATAGCCGCAAAAAAGAAAATAAAAGTATTATTTGTTGCTGATAATAATATTGATACATTGGTACTTGATGAACGTCGTTTTAAGCAGATTCTGGTTAATTTACTTAACAATGCGATAAAATTCACGCCTGAAGGAGGGCGAGTGATCCTAGAAGTTGAAGGAGAGAAGTGTCGTAATTTGGTCCATTTTAACATTTTGGATACAGGTATTGGGATTCCAGAAAATCAGATTGAACGTTTATTCCAACCTTTTGTGCAAATTGATGGTAGCCTTTCCCGTTCTCACGAAGGAACAGGTTTAGGATTATCATTAGTTCACAAATTAACGGAGATGCATGGGGGTAATGTCAATGTTAAAAGTACTGTCTGCAAAGGAAGCCAATTTATAGTCTCTATACCTTGGTTAATAGGTGAGACACCAGTTCTTGCTCCACCCATTGAAGAAAAAACACCACTCATCCCCATTGAGATTCCGATATTATTGGTAGAAGACCAAAAAATCAGTATTTTTGCTATCCAAAGTTGCCTTGTTAATTATGGTTACCACGTCACCATTGCCCATAATGGGAAAGAAGCTCTTGAAAAGATTAAAGAAAATAAGCCAGCTCTAATTTTGATGGATATTCAAATGCCTGTGATGGATGGTTTTGAAGCTATCCGTCAAATTCGTGCTGACAAAAATATTTCAGATATTCCTATTATTGCCTTAACCGCTTTAGCTATGTCTGGCGATCGTGAACGTTGTTTAAATGCAGGTGCCAATGAATATTTGAGTAAGCCAGTAAATATAAATAAATTGGTATCTGTTCTCAATGAGCAGTTGCAAAATTAAGCAGACAGCTATGACCCATTATTAGTTTCCAAAATATCTTCGTAGGGTGGGCAAAGGTTTATCTTGCCCACCATTTCCAAAATCTCAATTGAAATTACAACAGGTCATGTTAAAATACCCACAACTTTAAAATTATGAAATAAAAACATGTTCAAAATCACATCCAAACAAAAACACATCACCGCTTATTATACTGAACTTCATGAATTTGAAAGTTTACATCAATGTCATGAAGGGACGGTGAAGATTGCCTTCCAGCACGTGCTAGAAGGTGTAGCTA
>DAOVTJ010000150.1 GCA_030633165.1 Thiomargarita sp.
TAAATTCCCATTGAAGCTAAATCTGAAAAACGACTTATTCTCTCTTATTCTCAAACCTTGGAGAGCGAATATGTTTTGCCCCTAAAAGGATTGCCACAATTAAAACACTTATCTATCAAAGCATTTTATGATAGCAAGAATTTTAATCGTACACAATTTGGAGAATTGACAGGTACAGTATCAAAACGTGAGGTTCTTACCATTGATAAACGTTTATATCAACCCACTGATGATTTTAGAATGCCATATCAGGCAGAAATAAACGCCATGCAAAATGGTCAATTAGTTGCAACAAAAATAATCCCCTTTACAAGTTCTCATACACAAGATATTGAGAATCTTATTATTTTTGTTGATAGTTCAGCTTCACAAGCCCCTTATTTGTCATCTACCCTTCAACGGCTTCAAACACTTTTACCTCATTTAAAAATTAAAAGATTACATCTTTATACCTTTGATCAAACTGTTCAAAATTTCGGCATTGCAGAAAATCCAGCTGCCCAACAAGCCTTAATTGAACAAGTGAAACAATACAATGCGCTTGGTGCTTCACATTTTGAAGCTGCGATTGCTACCTTGACAGCTTTAAAACTGGAGAAATCTCGGCTATTACTGATTTCAGATGCTGTCATCACCGCTGGAGAAACATCAGCCGCTAAATTGACAAAACAATTGAAAACGATTAATTGGCTAGAAAGGGTTGATATTTTAGTCCCGTCCTATCACAGTGATAAAAAAGTCGCCATTCAGTTAGTAAAAGCAGGAAAATCTCAAGGTATTATTGCCCCACTCAGTCTTACAAATACCAAAATCATTCATAAACTCACCAGCTCTGTATATACTAATATACCTATTACTGTATCTGGTTCAAAATGGTATTGGCCTGAAAAAGTGGATGCCTTACAAATAAATGAACCACTGATCGTTTTTGCAGAGATTTCAGAACCTTTGAAAAGCATTACTGTTGGGAATAAGGAATTTCGTTTAACCAGTAAACAAGTCAATCCCATTTTACTCAAACGAGAATGGGTACGAGCACGTCTTGATAAATTACTCGACATGGAAGATAAAACCCAAGATATTGATATTAAAAATGCTTTCCATAATGAAATTATAAATTTATCTGTAAAAGAGAGAGTGCTTTCTCCTTATACTTCATTACTGGTATTAGAGACAGAAAATGATTACCAACGTTATCATATTGCTCGTAAAGGATTAGCAGATATTCTAACAATTGGAATGGATGGAATTACCGTAATTCAACGTGCAAAAATACCAGTAGTGTTTGAACAACCTCAAAATCCAATCACAAGACCCTTGACAGAAACGCCACCACAATCTCGTTCATTTCAGCAAGGAGAAACTTTAGCAGCTGCTCGTATGCCAGAGGCGGAAATGCTAGAAACCGACAGTGCTGCGCCTTCTAGGTCTGATGAAAGAGGGAATGAACTACGAGATACTATGATACTTGCTGGAAGGAGAGGTAGCGTTGCAGACTCTGTTGTAGAAATGAGGCGAATGCCTTCTTTACCTGCACAAAGGGAGGCGGCGGCTGAACGAATTGAAGCAAAAAAACAGAAAATCAATGCTTGGACTGGTTCTTATGCCGAATTTCGTACCTTGCTCAATAAAGCAGAATATAAAGCAGCAGGCAAGTTTGCACAAGAATGGCGACAAAGAGATTTAACCAATGTAATGGCACTCATTGCTTTGGGTGAATGGTCTGAAAAAACAGGAGACTTTACCCAAGCCGCTCGTGCTTATGGCTCTCTTATTGACTATTTTCCAGCGCGTGCTGATATTCGTCGTTGGGCAGCGGAGAGATTATTATCTATAAAAACCGCAAGTTGGCTAAGTATAGATAGTTTGAAAAAAGCTGTGAAACAACGTCCAGCTCATCCATCAGGTCATTACCTGTTAGCCATTGCATACTGGGAAGATAAACAATACAAGGCTGCGGTGGAAACCTTGCAAATTGCCCAAGAACGTGATTTTCCACGATTTGTTGCTGCCAAACGTATTTTGACAGAAACTTTAGCTATTATGCTCTCCCATTTAAAACAAGAAGAACAATTAGAAACTCTTTTCCCAGGCAAACACTTAAAATGGGAAACAGTGAATCAACATCAATTACGATTTGTACTGATGTGGGAAACGGATGCTAATGATGTCGATTTTCATGTCTATGATAAACAAGGCAATCATGCTTATTATAGTCAAAAAAGTTTACCCACTGGCGGGACATTATACGCAGATATTACCACAGGCTATGGACCAGAATGTTTTCATATTTCAACACCTAAAGCTTTTCCCTATAAACTTCAAGCCCATTACTATAATATGGGACCCATGGGATATGGTATGGGTGTTCTCCATCTACTCAACTATGCACCAAAAAAAGGACTGCAATCAGAATTTAGACCTTTTATTGTCATGAAAAATGGTGCCTTTATTGATTTAGGGCATGTCAAATAAGTGTTATCCCTCCCACTGGGAGGGACTTTTAACATGGAATATTCGTAGGCATTTTTCGTGTTGGGAAAAAATGTTTGACCGTTTGAAACATCTGTAATGCTTCCATAAATGTATCAGTGTCTTGCAATTGGTTTATAAATAAATTATTTTTTGAGACCAATTCCACATCAAAAAACCAATAAATTGCCATTAGAGGTGAAATCCATAGGTAATTTTCTTTTTTCTTCTTCGAGGAAGGATAGTCCCCATATTCACCACGTACTGCGGAAATCATTGGCGAACTAATAACACCAGGATCATGTAGTGGCTTGTTTTGCATATAGCTCACAGCATTTTCAAAATTCTGAAAAACAGCCATTTGTGGGAGTAATGAACAGGTTCCAAAACATCCACCAGCGCGAGTAAATTTTGCGACATTTTCCATTATATAAGGAGATATTGCATTTCTCTTAGCGCCAATACCAGTGCATGTTAGAATTCGTGTAGAAATGTCTGTTAATTGATTGACCGCAAATAATGAGATAGTGCTTTCAACTTGTGTACTTGTTATACCTTCATTACCACGCATGATACTATCATACCCATTATCAATGAGCAAAATGCCATCAATAGATAAATGATTAACCAAAACGCGATAGTTTTCTAAAAGAGAACGCGCTCCAGTTTTTTGAAAACACCAAAGGGTGAATATTTCTTGACGTTTTTCTTTAAACCATTCTATTAAATAGAGTTCAGGATAATGTTGAGCCCATTTTTTTTGCTCTGTAGAAACACCTACCAACGTCTCTGTCAGCTGTATACTATCTTCTAACCCAAAAATGTTAGAAAAACTAAAATTAGCTAAATGAACATTATAGCCTTGCTGTTTCAATTCAAAATAAATAGGTAAACTACAAACAACATCAAATGCTCCCCCCATTCCGACAATGAGTATATTTTTGCATTTCGCAAGTTTATCAATAATGGGTAAATTTAAATCCATAAGAGATTTTTACTCGTATTATGAAGGCATAAAGAATTTCTTACTAGTCGATAATTTTTTTAATTATACATCACTCATCTTTTTTTGCAACTTGACTATTATAAGCATAATCCTATAAAATAAAAAAAAATTTTCAATGAAAAAAATACGTTTTAAAATAAAAACACACTAACATTAGTGTGATACACTTGTCTTCAAACTGCACTTTGCAACTCATTATCAACAATAGCATCAATAACAAATGATTTTTGATCCAAATTTTTGTAACAATGAAAGAGAAGTTGAAAGTAAACTCATTGTAAGTTATCTTTTGCCTGCATTGGGTTATTCTATAAATTCATGGCGACAAGAACTAAAATTTAACCGATTTCGTCTCGACTTTTTAGCTGAAGCGAGTAACACTGTGGATTCTAGTCAGGGTGTTGTTATAGAAGCCAAACATCCTAATAAAAACTTAAATGACCATTTGCCACAATTACAAGCTTACATGATAGAATTACAGCAGACTTATGGACTGCTAACCAATGGCAAAGAACTTCGGATTTATAAAAAAAATAAGAAGAATATAGAACTTGTTTTTCATTGCTTTGGTTCTGAGATTAAAGAAAATATTAATAAAATTAAGGCTTTGATAGGTAGAAATACACTTACTAATACACATAAAGGTATTAAGAAAATGAAAATGAAAGTGATTGCAGTTTATCACAATAAAGGCGGTGTTGGGAAAACAACAACCGTAGTCAACCTTGCCGCCACTTTTAGCAAGGCTGGTAAAAAAGTCTTGGTAATTGATTTAGATAGTCAAGCCAATGCTACGTTTGCAACAGGTTTGGTGAATTTCGATGATGAAGCAAAAGATGATTTGAAAGACAATTATGTCTCTCATATTTTATATGATGAAGCTTCTATTCCTGATGTTGTAAAACAATCTAAGTTTAGCCGTTATAAAATTGATGTTGTCCCTTCTCACATCAATTTAATGAAACAAGAAACGGAATTAAACCAACTTGATTTTAGCCGAAAAATACTCCTTGAAAAGCTAGAAGAAGTTGAAAATGATTATGATATTGTACTTATCGACACGCCACCCTCTTTAAACTTATATGCTAGAATTGCTCTAATTACAGCAGATTATTTAATCATTCCTTCTGATCTTAAAGCTTTTGCCAATGAGGGATTGGATAATCTTAAAATATTTGTCAAAGAAATTAATCGTTTTAGAAAACAAGATAAACGCTCCCCTCTCGAGATTATTGGCGTATTACCCACTAAGATTTCTACCAATGCCCGTTTTATCCAGGGTACTTTACAAAAACGTTTAGCTGTAATTAAAACACGTTATCATCTTAAAGTGATGGATACGACCATTTTTGAAAGAGATGATTTAGCAAAGTGTACTGAACAAACCTTAGAAGTCGGTGATACAGAAGAATCGGCTCCACGTTCTATCTTAGATTTTAAATCAAATTCTAAATCAATAGATGAATTTCATAAACTTGCTCAAGAAGTTTGGCGAAAAATAGGATTAACCAAATGAAAAAACTATCATCTGCAATTGTTCGTATAAAAAACATTTCGTTTTCGCAGCCTTTAAGAGAATTTCCAAAAATAGAATTAGAAAAAGCGGCACGACTCATTTTAGAAATCAAAGGAGTCATTACTCCGCTGATTTTATTTAGAACAGATTTAGAGTCTTATACGCTCATTGATGGTGAATTTGAATATCAGGCTGCGCTCAAAGCGATGACAATAGATGATCGTAAAGGCAAAACCATCAATGCCTATATTGTTGATTCTGAAGAGGAAAAGGTAATATATCAAAAACAGATCCAAGCTTTTCGGCAACGACAAGCTATGGTAGCCTCCCCTGTTATAACAGAGATAGTGGATAAAAAAGATGAGCAGCAACCTTCTTTAGAAAAAACCGTTAATCAATTGGTTTCTAAAATAGATGCCTTAGAAAATACAAGTAATCAACAGGTTTCTAAAATAGAGTCTTTAGAGAAGACAGTTAATCAACAGGTTTCTAAAAGCGATATCTTAGAACTAAAGACTTTCATTACCACGCTTTTAACAGAACGTACACCAATACAACCTGAAAAAGCACCAGCTCCTCTAATTTTTGAATCCACATCTTCAGAGCAAAAACCAGTTTCATCAATTGATGAAGAAAGAAAAATAATTGAGGATATTAATACCTTGTCTCTTCAAGACATAACTTTAAAATTTGATAGATTAATCGGTGTGAGAAGAAAATCAGAAGTGGTAGAATTTATCATTCAAAAAAGACAAGAACAAGTCTTTTTATCTCGTAATGATATGAAAAAACGTGCTAAAGGCAGTCGTTTATTAGGTGATGTAACACTCAATAAAATTTTTAATCAATGGGTTTGATTTAGGAAGGGATTGACTTATTACACCCTAATCATTTAAAATTTTCAGTGGTTAGCTTTTAGGTTCTGTATACCTAAGTGGCACCCTGCTTAAATCTAGCTAGTGTGTACCAATGGCGATACCAAAAACTGTTTAGATAGCTCATTTGGTAGAGCAACTGACTCATCATCAGTCTGTAGCAGGTTCGATTCCTGCTCTTAACACCACACGATCTGAAAAATCGTATCAATTGGCAAAGTCTTTTGGCTTGTGGTTCGAATCCACATATTATTGACCGTCTTCGGTGAAAAAGCAGTCGATTTTCACAGTACGTTCAAAGCCATGTATGATAATGGGTACGGCAGTCTCGTTTTTTTCCCACCGAGCAGGTGACGGGCAGATTAAATCCAGCATGTCGCAAATTATCATCCGCGTTGCGTGTATGGGGGCGGTCATTTTTATACTTAAAAATGGTTAAAATAATGTTATTTTTTTCAAAATTTATTGTCCGCAAAAATGAAAAAGGTTTGTTATTTAAAAATGATGATTTTTTAGGTTTTCTCGATTCTGGTACCTATCGATATTTTGATCCCTTCAAAAAAATTCAAGTAGAACGCTA
>DAOVTJ010000228.1 GCA_030633165.1 Thiomargarita sp.
TAACGGCTCGAGTAAATTCTTCTTCTTTAATGTTTGCACTTTCTTCCCACAAGGGTAAAGAAACTATTCTTTGATGAAGGTGAGCATGTGAATAATCAAATAAAAGATCAATACATCCTTTTATTTTAGGTGTTCCTTCGCTGGTACGTGCTTGTGCCATACGGGTTAAATCAATATCAACCAAGGCATTAATCATTTGATAGTTGTAAAAACTAAAGCGTTTACTCCCTGCTAATAACTTGCCACCGCTGGCGATTATCGCATCTCCATCATAAATAGCACGTCCAGCCTCATTACCAAGCAAATTACTATAAATATAGCTAACACTAAATGCCCGTGAACCTTCAAGCACAAAACGTTCACGAACTTTATGTTTATTAAAGGCAAAATGACTAGCACTAGGGTTAAGAATAATATCCACCCCTTTTTCGGCTAATTTGATACCTGGACGATTAGCAACCCAAGCCTCTTCACAGATTTCCAAACCAATACGGACACCGCCACAATTAAAATAAATATCCCCTAATGGATAAGTGTGATCATTGATTTCAATTTCAGCCGATACATCTTGAAGCCAGGCATGAAACCAACGAGTTTCATAATGAATACCATCATTAGGTAAAAATCGTTTCGCAACAAATCCAGCTATTGTGCCATTAACAAGTAAACAAACGGTGTTGTAAACTCTGTTTTGATATAATAATGGTAAACCAACTGCTACAATAATGTCTTTTGTTTTCGGCATTATTGCTAATAATACTCGTTGTGATTGTGCCAATGTGCCATGGGCTAAAAATGCATCTTCGCAACCATAACCACTAATACAAAGTTCTGGTAAGCATAAAATATTGACCTTGTCAGCACGTGCCGCCTCAATGGCGGAAATAATATTTTTTTGGTTACCAGCCCAATCAAGAGGAGTTTGATTGAGAGTGGCTGCACCTATTTTTATGTATTTCACTGAAAACTCCATAACCCAAGGGTGCTACCCTTGGGATTTATTTTCTGACAATTAATGTCTATTCGCCTTTTCAATTTTTGCCCAAGAATCACGCAAAGTCACAATACGATTAAAAACCAAGGCTTCTTTTGAGCTATCAAGATTATCAACACAAAAATATCCTTGTCTTTCAAATTGATAAGCCTCACCGCCTTGCGCATTAGCTAAACTGGGTTCAAGTTGACTATTTCTTAATATTTCTATTGAATTCGGATTGAGTACTGTTTTAAAATCCGTCCCACCTGCCCCAGGATTAGGTTGATTAAAGAGACGATCATAAAGACGAACTTCTGCTTTGATCGAATGAGATTCTGATACCCAATGTAATGTTCCCTTGACTTTACGACCATCTGGGGCAGAGCCTCCCCGTGTTTCTGGATCATAAGTACAACGCAATTCTACAATATTACCCTCTTCATCTTTAATCACAGATTGACAGGTAATAAAGTAAGCATAACGTAATCTAACTTCACGTCCTGGTGCTAAACGAAAGAATTTCTTAGGTGGTTCTTCAAGAAAATCATCTTGTTCAATATATAAAACCCGTGAAAAAGGGACTTGACGTGTTCCCATATTGGCATCATTCGGATGATAAGGGGCATCGAGTTGTTCAACTTTTTCTTCAGGATAATTTTCAATGACGACCCTTAATGGTTTTAATACTCCCATCACGCGGGCTGTTTTTGGATCTAAATCACTACGAATAGAATTTTCTAATACACCCATTTCAATTTGTGTATCATTTTTTGTGATACCAATGCGTTCACAAAAATCTTTAATCGCTTCTGGTGTATATCCTCGTCTTCGCATCCCAATTAAAGTGGGCATACGGGGATCATTCCAACCGCTAACCAAATTATTTTCAACTAATTCATGTAATTTACGCTTACTCAATACAGTATAATTTAATGACAAACGGGCAAATTCGATTTGTTGAGGATGACATGGCGTTTTTAAGGTATCCAATACCCAATCATATAAGGGACGATGATCTTGAAACTCTAAAGTACATAAAGAATGAGTAATTCCTTCAATAGCATCAGAAAGGCAATGTGTAAAATCATACATGGGATAAATACACCACTGGTCACCTGTCATCTGGTGTGGTATGTTTTTTATGCGATAAATAATAGGATCCCGCATATTAATATTAGGGGAAGCCATATCAATTTTTGCCCGTAAAGCATGTTCTCCCTCTGCACATTTTCCCGTTTTCATACGGTCTAATAAATCCAAGTTTTCCTGGATTGAACGATCACGATAAGGGCTATTTTTACCAGGTTCACGCAAAGTTCCCCGATATCCTTTGAGATTTTCAGGACTTAAACTGCAAACATAAGCCTTATTCATTTTGATTAAAGCAATCGCATACTCATAAAGTTTCTCAAAATAATCTGATGAATGGCGTAAGTGCTCTCCCCACTCATAGCCCAACCAACGCACATCGTCTTTTATTGACTCAACATATTCAATATTTTCCTTAGTGGGATTGGTATCATCAAAACGGAGATAACAAATTCTACTCTCATGTTCTGCCGCAATACCAAAATTTAAACAAATTGATTTTGCATGCCCAATATGCAAATAGCCATTAGGTTCTGGTGGAAAACGAGTCACAATATTTTGGTTATCGGCGATCATTTGACGAATAAAATTGTTTGAAGACTCAGTTGCACTTTGCGTTTTCATTATTTTTTTTACCCTTGGCTATGTTATCCTACACTTTTGCGTGAAAAACTAATTATATTGGTATAATAATCTTTGTTTCTTTGTTGGGACGATACAAAATGCTTGTACGCCCAATGAATTGCACAACGGTTGCTCTACTGGAGTGACACAATTGTTCGGTGAGCGTGCGTCTTTCTTCCTTATCGACTCCTGCAATGCTCACCTTAATTAATTCATGAGCTTCTAAAGCATAGTGTAATTCTGTTAACAAATTATCAGTGATACCCTTATCACCAATCATAACGACTGGTTTTAAATGGTGGGCTAATCCACGAAGGTGGCGAATTTGTCGTTTGCTTAATTTCATTAATGACTCCTAAAATTTATGTCAAATATTACTCATCTTTATCGTTACCCCTTTAAGGGCATGAATCCCGAAATTTTGCAACGTGTTACTTTGCAAGTTGGTCAAGCTATTGCGCTAGATCGCCGTTTTGCCTTAGCACATGGGACGACAGAATTTAATCCCAATGCACCGTTGCATCTTTCTAAAACTAATTTTCTGATGTTGATGAAAAATGAACGTCTAGCCGCTCTACAGAGTATATATAATGATAACACAGGCATACTTAAAATTCTCCAGAAGGGAAAATTGCTTGCTAGTGGTGATTTACAATCAACTGCGGGGCGGCAAAGCATTGAAATTTTCTTTGCAGAGTATCTCGGTGATGAGATACGAGGAACACCTAAAATAGTAGAAGCATCAGGGCATACATTTTCTGATGTCAATGCTAAAGTCTTATCTTGTATCAATTTAGCAAGTATACGTGATTTGGAAAAAGTGCTAAATACAACAATTCATCCCTTACGATTTCGTGCGAATATATATTTTGATGATATTCCCCCTTGGGCTGAATTAGAGTGGATAGGAAAAACTTTAAGCTTGGGTACAGCAACTGTGCGAATGCTTAAACCTATTGAACGTTGTGCTGCTACAAATGTTAATCCAGAAACAGCAACGCGAGATTTGCATATTCCAAATACTTTACTGAAAACTTATGGGCATCGTCATTTGGGGATTTATGTGCAAGTTATTGAAAATGGGGAAGTGACTGTAAATGATGATTTCTTATGTCAAAGTTAAA
>DAOVTJ010000203.1 GCA_030633165.1 Thiomargarita sp.
AGTTCTTCAATATTTGAAGATATTGCAACCTCTATAGGGATTGATCCAAGCCCTTATAAGTTAAAATACAAATTGATTGATGAAAGTCTCTTAAAAAAAAGAAACCAGATAGCACATGGTGAATATTTAGATATTGATACTCAAGGTTATCGAAATTTAAGTAATGAAGTTGTTGCTCTTATTCGAGCCTATAAAACAGATATTGAAAATGCAATTGCTTTAAAATCCTATCAAAAAACCTAACATCGTTTAGTGGAAGAAAATGGTGGGCAAGAAAAACACCTTGCCCACCTTTTTTCTACCAAAACTGGATTATCGACTATTATCCAAACATTTCTCCTAATAAGGCTAATATTTTTTCCAAATTGCGTTTTCTATAAAGTGCTAACATTTCTACGCCTTCTTCTGTTGCACTGACAAAAACTAAAAAGGTATATTCACCAAATTGTGGCAAATGGGTAATATGCACAATACCGCCTGAATAGAGAAATTCGGCAGTTTTGAGACTGCCAATCTCTGTATTTACCTTATTAGTCATTTTGAGCATGGATATAAAATGCTGTATTTGTACCGTAAATGAGTCTGTATCGACTTGTCTATTACCCGTTTTTGCTTGACTTGAATACGCTAGACGCGTTTTATTCTCGTCATGTGTACAAACGAAGATGGCATCAATTTCATTATCCTGATCGGTGATGCTGTTAAATAAATCTTCCAAGTCTTGTTTTTTACTCATTATCTCATCCTCTTGTTGTAAAACAGTTTTTGTCTCAATTTTATCATAAAATTGAGATAAATCATCGCCACCGACAAGCCCAATCTCGTCTTTTGATGGCTTTTGGGTTGTTTTGTCTTCCACCCATTTTATCTTTTTAAATAGACTTTCAAGTAGTTTCATAAACGTCTCTTTCATGTCTAAAGGGATGAAAAACAAACTAGCATCATTAAACGGTATATTATCTTCTGGTAGCAAATCCTTAATGGGTGAACCTTGGAGTCGATTAAATAATTCTATTTGTTTGTCATTATTGGATAATATGATTTTGTCATAACGACCAATGGGTTCAAAAAGTCCCTCAAATGGGGCTTCTTCGATGGCGGTGTAAATAAAAAGTCTCATCGTATTAGGGTGCAAAAGTTATCATAAATATCAAAATTTTTCAATTCCGAGATCACATCTCGATAATTACCATCTGTGTAATATTGCAAATCATTGTGATAAACAGATAGAGGTACCACATTTAACGGTCTTTCTTCGGCAGTTGAGTCATTATTCGTATGTGCGCGAGTCGCTTTAATGAGGATATCTAAAAAATGATGACGGGGATCACCATTTTTTTCTGCCTTAATATGTGCAACATCTAGCCTTTTGAGCCAATCACTAAAGTTGATACAATTTCCAGTTTTCAGGCTTTCAAGTTCTTCTAATTCCTCAATATGAACATCCTTATTTTGTGTGATTGCCTGGTAAATTTTCCGTGCTATGATTGAGCCAATGCTATGTTCAGAATCTTGTGGTTTAGAAGAAACTAAGGTTGCTGGTCCAAATACATGCATAAAAGGCGTATTTCGACAGCGGCTATTGGTGAGATTTCTTTCTATTGCAGCTGCAGTCAGTTTTATCACAGTGGCATCATTATATTTCAATCGGATTAAATTTTCCAATTGACGATAAACCCACATAAACCAGAGAGTAAAACTTTCACCCTTTAACTCACCATCTGTGTATTCATTATAGTGTATATCTTGTTCAGAGAAAATATTACAAAAATGATAATTAGTATCAATGATCACCGTCTCTAATGGCGGGATATCAAGATGTTTTGCAATAAGAGGTGCTGATTTTTTGATAGTGGCGAGTAGAGTTGCGAAAAGCGTAGGATCATACATCCTAAAGGGATTTAAAGGCCATCCTACGCCATAATAATAGGGTTCTCCTTTTTGATCCAATGAAAATGTTTTTTGGAAAATAAGTTGTTCATTTTTTCGCGTTTGTGTCGGTATTGAAATTGAGATCGAATCACCGACTTCTTTTTGGTAAAATAAAAGACGGGAGAAATCAGCATTCATGCTGTTTAAATCAATAACAAGCGTACTGCCCATCTTTTTATCAAGATGATATGCTGAAAGCAGTAAGGCAAGTAAGGTTTTACCGACACCGCCTTTACTACCAGTGATGATATGCCATTCCATGTTATGAATTCCTTTAATGCTAAAAAAAACTGACTTTCAAGATAAAAAGTATGATAAAATTTTAAAAAATAGTTAGATGGAGAAAAATCAATCAATGACAACAAATATCCAGATGAAATCTGAAACATGTCGTACCCCTGACAAAGAAGAACGTTCATTATTACGTCAAGTATTAGATAAAATCGCCGATCATTGTCGAGCGCGTTCTTTGTTTATTTTGCACTATTGTACAGGATGCGGTGCGATCGAATTACCCCCTACCATTACTTCTCGCTTTGATGCAGAACGTTTAGGTATTCAACCCATGGTGACACCGCGTCAAGCGGATATCTTGCTGATTACTGGCTATTTGTCTATCAAAACCTTAAAACGGGTGATTTTAACCTATGAACAAATGGCATCTCCTAAGTATGTTATTGGTATGGGGTCTTGTACCATTAATGGAGGCATGTATTGGCAAAGTTATGCCACAGTTAAGCGATTGTTAGAGTATATCCCAGTTGATATCTATATGGCGGGCTGTATGCCGAGACCCGAGGCTATTCAACAAGGTTTTTTGCAATTGATGGATAATATTGATAAAGGTCATGCTAATACCTGGAAAGATTATTATCATAACTATGATGAATATTTAGGTAATCAACAAGGATTATTTGGTCCAGATTGGCATACACCAACAGATGTCATTGCAGAAGCGCGACATTATCAATTATTCGGTGAAAAGACTATTGGTGAACATACCGCTTTATTAGCCAAATTTGCTTCAGAATATGTCACAAAACCTATTCCTAAGGAAATCATTGCATGAGCCAACAATTACCAAAAATATTGGAATCCATAATTCAGGAGATTCCTAATCTAATCTTTAAAGAACAAGACAGGCACCGCTTACGTCTTGAATTACAGAAAGAGACTCTGCCTGCTTTGTTAGAATTACTTAAAGGGCGAGCTGGCTATTTGCATTTATCAGCCATATCTTGTGTCGACTGGCCAGAAACAGATGAATTTGAACTGGTTTATCATCTTTGGTCTTATGAGATCAAAACATTAATATCAGCACATATTCATATTCCTAAAAAGCCAGGGCACTATATTTCTGTTTATGATATTTATACACCAGCCGCTTTTTTTGAGCGTGATATTCATGAAATGTTTGGCGTATACTTTGAAGGTGCACCCGATATGGAACCCTTTATTCTTACAGAATGGTATGGTCCACCGCCAATGCTAAAATCATTTTCTAGTCTTGATTATGTTAAAGATACTTTTAAATGGCAAGAGTATTCGCCTGATTGGTTAAAAGATATTGAGGCTAAAGGCGGGAAAGTTGTTGAATAACCTGAGAAAATATTCCTGTTTTGATAACTGATAAGTGATAACAGAAAATGCGTCCAGAAAATTATCATCCCGTAAAACATCCCGCTAGTCATGAGTATGAACTCTATTTTGGCCCTAATCACCCAGGTATTGAAGGTAATTATGCCCTAAAAGTACGCCTTTCTGGTGATGAAATTGTCGGTATTAAAGCTGATGGCGGTTATTTACATCGTGGCTTTGAAAAACTCATGGAAGACCGCTTGTGGATTCAAAATATCGCACTCGTTCCTCGTATTTGTGTGCCTGATCCACCTCCAATGGAAGAAACTTATGCACAAGCAGTGGAAATGCTTGCAGGTTTAAAAGTACCAGAACGTGCCCAATGGATACGGGCTATGGTCTTAGAAATGTCGCGTATTGCTGCACATCTCTTTATTGTTGGTGGTACTGCTGCCCCGATTGGACAATATAGTAATATGTTTTGGGGTATTACTGACCGTGATTACATACTCGACTTGTTTGAAGAACTCACAGGTGCGCGTATTTATCACATGTTTATTACGCCAGGCGGCGTGCGGCGTGATATACCAAATGGTTTTTTAGATAAATTGAGCCATCTTTTAGATTATTTAGAAGCGCGTTTACCAGAATATGATGACTTATTTTTTAATAATCCTGTCTTTCATCGGCGTGCTGAAGGTATTGGTGCTCTAACGCAAGAACAAGCCTTAGCTTGGGGCGTCACTGGACCAAATTTACGGGCTTGTGGCTTAGCTTTTGATGTACGCCGTGATGATCCCTATTTGATTTATGATCAATTAGAATTTGATATTCCTACCGAAAAAAGCGGGTGTATTTTAGCACGTACCATGGTGAGACGTTCTGAAATGATTGAGTCTATTAAGATTTTACGTCAAATTATCCAACATATTCCTAAAGGCGCTATTCGTTGCCCTCTACCCAATCCGTTGGCTTGGAATATACCTAAAGGTGATGCTTATGCTCGTACAGAAGCGCAAAAGGGCGAATTAGCATTTTATGTCGTCTCCAACGGTGGAACAAAACCTTGGCGCGTCCATGTACGCGGTCCTTCAACTATGCATGCTGTGCAAGTTTTAGAAAAACTATGTCGTGGCGGTAGGGTTGAGGATGTTGCACGGATTATGTTTTCTTTAGGTGCTTGTAGGCCAGGAGTTGATAGATA
>DAOVTJ010000027.1 GCA_030633165.1 Thiomargarita sp.
ACCTGCTCCGTAACGTTTTATGTCTTAAAATATTAGGACTTACGCATTGATAAACTATATCTTTTGTGTTCCTGATAAATATCATAGGGTTATAAAAAAATAGCACGTGTATAAATCTGTCATTTGTGACCAATAACGATTTATCAAAAAAATGTAGTGCTTTGTATTTAAAAGGGAATATAAAATTTATCATCTGTCAATGCGTAAGTCCTAAATATCATCAAATTCATGGTTCAGTACTTAAGGCGACGTATCAGGGGGTGTGCCACCTGATACGAAAATTAGCATGCTCTTAATCCTTATCATCAAATGACAATAAAGGTAACATCGCATGTCCAACCCCCAAACCAAAAGCGCTGCCAAACAATAAAGTTGACCCTAATAAGCCAAAATGCAGTAAAGTAACCGCTGCCGTATTACAAACTCCAAAACCAAACCAGAAAATTAGAGTATTCTTTAAACGGCTATCTAATTGCTTTGAAATATCAAATAATTCTCCTAGAGGTGATAAACTATCATTTAAAAACAAGACTTGTGCCATCTCACTGGTAATTAAATCCGCCTCCGCCAAACAAATTGATACATTAGCCTGTTTCATTGCAACAGCATCATTAAGACCTTCACCAATAAAACACACTTTGTGACCTGCTGCTTGAAAATCGCAAATCAACTTGGCTTTATCTTGAGGTAAAACTTCATAAAAATAATCATCCATACCCAACTCTTTCGCCAATTTTTGGGTTGGCTTTTGATGATCGCCAGAAACAATTATTAACTTTTTGATACCCCGTTGACGTAAATCACACATCACAGCTTTCACTTCAGGGCGTAACTGGGGTATAATTTCAATCGCCCCTTTAAGTTTCTGATCAATAGCAACCATTACCAAACTGTCACCGCTCTCTTGAACTTCTTCATTAGCTATTTTGATCGCACTAGGTAGCATAATGCCTTCTGTCTCCATAAATCGAGCACTGCCAACTTGAATAAGTTTCCCATTCATCTCCACCGTAATACCATAACCCATCTGATAATTGGCATGATCTGTATTTGGTAAATGAAAATGTTGCAATTCTGCCTGTTTCACAATAGCACGCGCCAAGGGATGACTCAGACGAGATTCGGCTATAGCCGCATAGCGAAGGATTTCATCTGCGCTTAAATCATCACAACTAATAATCTCTCCAACTTTTGGTTCTATCTTAGTCAAAGTTCCCGTTTTATCAAAAAATACCGTATCTACCTTAACTAACTCCTCCAACACACGACCATCTTTGATTAAAATACTGTTTTTGGAGGCTAGCGTAATATGATTAAAGGTATGTAAAGCGGGTAATACTCGAATCGTATTGCTTGGGACACTGAATAACAATGCAGCCGCCGCTGAAGTCCCTAAAAATGGCCATGAAATTGCACTGAATCCCAATAATGGCGGAGATATTTTATTTGACCAAGATTCTCCCTTTAATTGTAAATTGCTCTTAAAATCTCGGGTTTGTTGTAAAATATCATTAAGCTTAGCAACACTCGTTTCCTGTCCTGTTTTCTCAACTTTAACCTGAATTTGACCACTGACAAGTATCGTAGCAGCAAGCACTTGATCACCTGGTGCTTTTTCTATCGGCATAGGTTCGCCACTTAAAGCATGTTGATCAACCATAGCCTGACCTGTCATAATAATACCATCAATAGCAATGACTTCACCAGCTTTAATGACCACAATATCACCCACTTTTAAATCTGTCAGAAAAACCTCAATTTCTGTTTGATCTTTCAATATCCAAACCTTACTCGCATGTTGTTCAAAAACTTGACCGATCAGCTGGGTTGCTTGATTTTCGCTCTTATTCACAATAAGAGTACCAAAGTGATAAAGCCAGCTTTGTATAGCAGCAGGAACATATAAACCACTACCAATACACACAGTCGTGATAATAGAACTGAGCGTCTCAATTTCTACTTTCTGATTCACACGAAGAGAATGTTCTGCTTTTTTGAAAATAGGAAAGCTAACAGCAGTGGTTAAACCGATACTTAATACCCTAACTGGGGGATAAACAGAACTGACAGCAGCCAAACCGATTGCCGCATTACTCATTTTGAAATTATGCTGATCTATTTTTGGATTTTGACTGACTTTCTTCTTTTTGCGCCATACTTTGAGACCCATATAAGTCCCTAACATGATGCCAATATTTACAAATGCCATAGTATAATCTCATCATAAGTGTGCAAGAGCATTCTTGCACACAATCACATTAAAATATTAAAAAATATAGGGGCATAGCAGCAAAACTGAGGGGTACCACAATAGCAAATAGCACACCAAGGATTTGAATCAATGGTGTATACTTTTTATGATTGATTCCCAGCGTTTGAAAAGCACTTTCAAAAGCATGTGCTAAATGAAAACCAAGAAATACCATAGCCACAACATATAAAATCGCAAACCACCATTCCTGCTGAAAAACAGTTTGTACTAACCAATACATATCATTATAGTCGGTACCTGCAGCCTGCGGAATTTCCGCTTGAAATTTATATCTATACCAAAAATTATGCAGATGTGTGACTAAAAAAATTAGGACCATTGAACCCGTAAGCCCCATGTTACGTGAAAACCATGTACTATTAACATCAGCACGGTTGCAAATATAATCTTGTGGACGTGTTTGCTTGTTATATTGCGTTAGTTTCCAAGCACTATAAATATGTAAAACAAAACCTAATACTAAAATAATTTCGGCGATACGAATAATCCCAGCGGTGGACATAAAATGTGCGTAAGCATTAAACATAGCACCATTATCCCCTTTAAATACCAATAAATTTCCCACTAGATGTACCATTAAAAACGAGATTAAAAATAAACCTGTCAGTGACATAAGGACTTTCTGTCCAATTGAGCTTGAGAGTGTTTTGGTAAACCAATTCATATTTAATTGTAAGAAAATATTTAGTGAAAAGACTAAGTTCTAATGATATAACATGATAAAAATAGACACAATGATGATAGGTGATAACTGATAACTGTCTAATATTTGACCAATTTTTATTTTTTTTTATTTTTTTTCATTCTTAAAAACAATAGCTTATAAGAAATATTTAGAATATTAGAATATTAGCTATTGCTAATATAATTTCAATCCTGTATTCTACTCGCCATCATTCAGGTTATGTGATTATTCAAGAAAAAACTTGAATTTTTATTTAATGAAAAAATGGTTTTTAATAAAATATCTGATATCACTATATTAGAATATTTAAAAATACCAGTAATATTTATATTAAACTCGTTAAAATTTATCTTGACAAAGAAAATTTTGACCGATAAACTGGTGCCTAACGCTTTCTGATTTCTGATAGGCGCCACTTAGAAAATAGGTTGTTTTTTGTTCAATATATCCCTATTTATCTAAAGATCTATTGATGATATGGATACGCAAATTCGAGATTAATTAATTTTAGTATCCTAATTTTTATGTTTGTTTATTTAGAGGTTATAAATGAAAAATTTTGCTAAAGCAGTTGCTTTATCTGCTATTCTTGGTGCTGCTGTTATTGCCACACCAGTACAAGCTTGGTGGGGAAATAGCTTTCCTGGTAACAACTGGGGTGGTAGTCCTTGGGGTGGTAATGGTAACAACTGGGGTGGTAATCCTTGGGGTGGTAACAACTCCAACTCCAATTCCAATATGATGGATGATTGGATGGATGGGACAGGCTGGGGTGATATGAATTTTAGTTCCTCTGCTGGTGGACGTGGTTATGGTCGTGGTCAGAATCGTGGTTATGGTTATAATGATTACTATGGTTCCCCTTATGGCGGCGGCTATGGTGCTCCTTATGGTGCCCCTTATGGCGGCGGCTATGGTGCTCCTTATGGTGCTCCTTATGGTGGTGGCTATGGTTATCCTGGTCCTAGAGGACATTATGCCCCTCCAGCCCCTGCAGCTCCTAATGGCGCAGCACAATAAACTTTCGCATTTTAAAGCGTAAGTCATTGGAGTGGTGCAAACCACTCCAATTTTAGTATTGTTTAATCAACACATACACAGCACCTGTCCCACCATCAGCAGGACGTGCCGAACAAAATGCCAAGACTTCATCACATTGTCTCAACCATTTATTCAATTTTCCCTTCAAAACAGGTTGTTTTTGCAGAGAACCATAACCTTTTCCATGTACAATTCGTGCATAACGAATATTATAACTTTGACAATCACGTAAAAAATTCACCACTTCTGCCCGTGCAATACGCACTATCATGCCATGTAAATCTAAGTTTGCCTCAATACTAAAATATCCACGTCGTAGTTTATTAAAAACACCATGTTGTATACCTGGACGCATAAATAACAAATTATCTTCAGTATCAAAATCTACTGGTTCATATAAATCAGAAAGCATTGCCTCAGATACCACGTCCTCATTTAAATGATGTTGTTTTGGAATGGGTGCAGGGCGTGTTTGTATCAATGGGACTTTATCTTGTGTCAAGGGTTTTACACCTTGCATAGCCTTTATAAATAAGGCACTATCAGACTCATCCTTTTGCTTGCCCATCGTCCCTGCCTCACAAATTTTATAGTTTTTTTATAGGATTATTTATTTTGCACTACAGATAATGATAAAATAAATTTATTACACATTTAAATACCATAAAATAATAATGGGATTAAATCATTATATCACAAGGCACTTATGACATCTAAGCAACCCACCGTTTCACTTCCTATTTCTCTCTGGTCAAAATTCAGAGAAAAACAGATGGACTCTATAGAAGAGTTAATTCACTTTGCAAAAACTGAAAAAAAACAAGTTTCTTGGATCAGTATTCAACTTAAAGTAAATATGTTAAAAGGAAAAGCAATCCATTCTTCTTGGGGAACAGGTAAAGTAGGACTTTTCGCTTTTTTTATCAAATTGACTGCCGTCTCATTTATTAAATGGCAAAAAGTACGAGTTTACAGAGAACAATGTCTCACAGAAATTGGTAGTCTTTCAGGACCACACCAAGAACCAGATAGCAAGCTTAAAATCGCCAAAATTCAACTGCTCATTTGTGCAAAAAAAATGCGAGAAAGGCTGATAAATGAATTACCCACCCTCGAAATATCGATCCTTGATATTAATGGGAGAGAGATTACAAATTTATGTCAAATCATTTTGGAAGAGGCAGAAACCTTAGGTATTTGTGAAAATGATATGAACCACTTATGTGAACGAAGGGTTTCCTAGCAACTTGAACTTATTGAGAACTAAAAGAGATTTTAATCATGCGTGTTAGCCGTTTTTTACTTGCCACACTTAAAGAAACTCCTTCAGATGCGGAGATTATTAGTCACAAACTCATGCTACGGGCTGGAATGATACGAAAACTCGCAGCAGGATTGTACACTTGGTTACCCCTAGGCTTACGTGTTTTGCACAAAGTCGAAAATATTGTTCGTGAAGAAATGGATAATGCGGGTGCACAAGAAGTCCTCATGCCCACAGTGCAACCTGCAGAATTATGGCAAGAATCAGGACGTTGGGACAAATATGGACATGAATTATTGCGTTTTGAGGATCGGCATGCACGTGAATTTTGTTTAGGTCCCACACATGAAGAAATTATCACCCATTTGATCCGCCATGACATTCGCAGTTATAAACAATTACCTGCCAATTTTTACCAAATCCAAACAAAATTTCGCGATGAAATTCGTCCTCGCTTTGGCATCATGCGATCACGTGAATTTTTAATGAAAGATGCATACTCCTTTCATTTAGATCAAAGCTCTTTGCAAAAAACTTATGACTTGATGTTTGAAACTTATAGCAAAATTTTCAAACGCTTAGGCTTAAAATTTAGGGCAGTATTAGCAGATACGGGCAATATTGGCGGTAATGGCTCTCATGAATTTCATGTCTTAGCTGATTCTGGAGAAGATGCAATAGCTTATAGCACAACAGGTGACTACGCGGCTAACGTGGAAATGGCACAAGCCTTAGCACCCAATGGGGAACGTCCTCAAGCGACAGCACCGATGACCGTAGTAGAAACCCCAAATCAACATACCATAGACGAAATCAGTCAATTTTTAAAGGTAAAACCATCACAATGCGTAAAAACCTTGCTGGTTAAAGGTAAAAATGGTTTAGTCGCATTAGTACTACGGGGTGATCATACCCTTAATGCGATTAAAACCGCTAAATATCCTGATATTAGCAGTCCATTAACGTTTGCAGATCCCGAAGAAATTCGTGAACTTGTTGGTTGTGAAATTGGATCAATTGGACCCGTAAATTTAAATGTACCCATTCTAGTTGATCACGGTGCTGCCCATTTAGCGGACTTTATTTGCGGTGCTAATAAAGAAGGACAACATCTTAGCGGTGTTAATTGGGGACGTGATTTACCAGAAAGCCAATCTGTTGATTTACGAAATGTTGAAACCGGTGACCCTAGTCCTGATGGTAATGGCGTATTAGGAATAGCACGTGGTATTGAAGTTGGACATATTTTTCAACTTGGCAAAACATACAGTCAAGCTATGCAAGCTTTGGTGCTAGATGAACAAGGGCATTCAGTTATTTTAACAATGGGCTGTTATGGTATCGGTGTATCTCGTATCGTTGCCGCAGCCATTGAACAAAACCATGATAAATCTGGTATTATTTGGCCACAAAATATCGCCCCGTTTACTATCGCCCTGTTACCCATGAATATGCACAAATCTCAACGTGTACGTGAAGTCGCAGAAGATTTATATAACACTTTACAAGCCATGGACATAGAAGTATTATTCGATGATCGCAAAGAGCGTCCAGGCGTAATGTTTGCCAATGCAGAGCTAATAGGGATTCCTCACCGCTTAGTCATTGGAGAGCGCGGATTAGATAAGGGCGAAATAGAATATAAAGGACGCCGTGATCAGAGCGCACAATCTGTACCAATGGATAATGTCGTTGAATTTATTAAGGAACGTTTAGAAATGAACGCACTCTAACTCAAAATATAAAGCTCTGGATTATTTTGATTAAAACCATTATAATACCCTACGGAATTGGTCGGGCAGTCGCTATAATTTATTTTATAGAGGAAAGTCCGGGCTTCAGAGGACAAGGTGCCAGGTAACGCCTGGGAGGTGTAAGCCTATGGAAAGTGCCACAGAAAATATACCGCCTTTTATTAAAAAAAAGGTAAGGGTGAAATGGTGTCGGTAAGAGCGCACCGCGTTGGTGGTAACATCAATGGCAGGGTAAACCCCACCTGAAGCAAGACCAAATAGAGGAATAGTATTATTTATAATACAGATGTGGTCCGCATTATTCCTGGGTAGGTTGCTTGAGGTGCTTGGTGACAAGCATCCCAGATGAATGGCTGCCACACTGGCTTACAAAGCAGTGTACAGAACCCGGCTTATAGACCAATTCCACCTCACATTTTTTTTCAAATTAAGAAATTTTTATGCATATCAAAAGTCATTGGAATAAACGAGCTAAAGAGCAATCTCTCGAAAAAATTGCAGGCGCTTTAGGTTTTATTAGTTGGAAAATAGCTGCTAATCATGTCTTAGAATTAGAAAATAAAGGCTATAAAATTGAAAATGATACACACAGTCTTCAAGTCATTGGAGAATTTTTAGCCTTTTTACTACAAATTGCAGACAGATTAGCCTATGAGCGGATAGGAACTGAAGAACGGCAACGTTTTATTAGTGCTCTCGCAAATCATATAGCAGATACCTTCACCGATAATCAACGTGATGTATTAGGCGATGGTGAATATCGTAAAGCCTTTATTGACTTACTAAATCAACGAGCAGAGGAGTATTCTGAATTTAGTTTCCGCAATGATGAAGCGGGATTTGATTTTCTACGTTATTTTGGAGAACAAATAGCCGCACTGATGGCAGATAAACACTTTATCAGTCAACAAGTTATGGATATTGATGGACCCGAAGCAATTAAAACGTTGAAAAAAGGCATGCAGGATTTATTTCAATAAACCATTATTCTAAATTAATATGTTTGATTTTTTAAAGAGAAAAGTCTCTACTTCAAAATTTGTGGATTATCCAGGATTAACTGTACAAACAATGTGCTATCCCTCTCTTGAATTCAATAGATTCAAAAAGGGCATTGATAATGTACATATTGACGTCTTTCTTAGTCCAAATTTGACAACATTAAGCCAAACTTTAATTTATGAACTGCTTGATGAGCGTAGTAGTACAAAAAGACGTTCTACAGATAAACCATCAACAGAACTACGAAAAAAACTAGAAGCTTTTCATACTGGCTATGAATCTATGCTCATAGAAACCATACATTGTAGCAAGCAATATAAACAAATAGATTTAGTACAACTCTTTCAAATTTCTGTGATTAAATGTGTTTTAACTTTAGTGAAAACAAAAGCAGCATACTTATTAGATGAATTAAGGCAACAAACCCTAAAAGAAAGCCAAGACAATCTTATATTATCTAAGCGTATTGCATGGATCAATCAAAATAAAAATACTCTCTTATATCGGGTCACAAATGATATTTTTGAAGAAATAAAATGGGCAGAAACGGGTCACGTCACAAAATTACGCGAATCATTATTAGGTGTTACTTACACATTACCTGAAGAAATGTTATTTAATCCTTTATTGCAAAGCCCAAATACTCAAGATTCTGAAATATTAATGACACATTATGTCTTATTATCACCAGATCCCGACAGTATATACAGTTTCAATAAAGTTAATGAAAAAATTGATGCATTACAAGATGAAATTGCCCTATTTATTGATGAAACTGGTGTAACAAACAATGTATCATGGAAAGATGTTCCTGCCAATACAGAAATCTTATTTAATCTACAAAAAACAGAAGACAGTTTAAAGGAATCACAAGAGAGCATACTGACAGTCCAATTACAATATCAACGTAAAGCCTGCAAAATATTATCTGAAGGCTTGTACAAAGCACAACTGACTTTGCATTTGTTAGCGGCTTATGAAACAGAGCGCCTATATGAACACTATGCGAAACTGCTTCAACCGTATTTGCTGTATAAAGCATTATGTAACGAAATCAGCCTAGCGACAATGGAAAAGAAATTAACACTTCAACTCAAGATTAGACCATTGCGTAGAAAGGGAGATAAACCGTTATATATCAAAGAATTAAAAGATACAAAAAAACGCATAGCAAAGTTAGCACGACATCCAGATATCCAAATTTTAAGGCAATTTGTCAAAGATTTTATCACAAATAGACGGGATTTAAACTATCATCACCTTGTTTCTCAAGCAATGGCAACAATTAATCTCATTACTGATGATACTGATATGCAATTATCTCAGAGTAATGGCTTATTGTATGATTTTTTTGAAAAGGACGAAAACCCTAATCCTATCCAGAATATTCGTAATCATGTGATTATCAAAGCTGACATACGAGGTTCTACAACCTTAACAAGCACCATGAGTCAACGTGGTCTCAATCCTGCCACACATTTTGCTCGTAATTTTTTTGATCCGATTAGTCAATTACTTGATGATTTTGGTGCAGAAAAAGTCTTTATTGAAGGGGATGCTGTGATTCTCAGCCTATTTGAAGACAACAATGTCTCCGAACACTGGTTGGCGACAGCGCGTGCTTGTGGTTTAGCACAACAGATGTTGGCTGCGGTTCACAAACAAAATGCAAACTGTCACGCCAATAATTTACCTGAATTAGAATTAGGCATTGGTATTTGCTACTCTCCTGCTCCCCCTAAATTTCTTTATGATGACGGACAAAGGATTATGATTTCATCAGCGATTGGGGATGCAGATCGATTATCATCATGTTCATGGAAATTACGACGTAAATACAGCAAACAACCCAATTTTAACAAGAATGTCATGGTTTTTCAACAAGCCCCAGACGATGCTTTTAAAGGGGAAAAAGGCATGACAACTTTTCGTTATAACCTTAATGGTATTGAGCTACATCCCGAAGCCTTTGAAAAATTGAAAACAGAAATCGCCCTACGTCTTATCGAGATTCGTTTACCTGGTGATAATTACAAAACTTGTTTTTATGTGGGAACTTATCCTGATATTCAGGATAATACGTATCAAGTCGTAGTACGAGAGGGTAAAGTCCAATTATGGCAAGAAGACAGTGAAGATTATCCCTTAACAGAGACTTTGTATTATGAAGTTGTCACAAATCAACAAATTCTTAACTCTCTGAAAACAATATTATGATACCCCCAACATGCAGGGGCTATGAAAGATAATGCCTATTTCTGATTCAGTTCAGGAAAATCTGCCTCCCACCGCCAAGTTGGTGCTTCCTCTTGTGCCTGATTGATTAAAGATTGAATCTCATTATTTTTTCGTAAAGCGTCATTACACCACAAACGTTCAAGTAATTGAACTGGTAATTCTTCTTTATGCATTCCCAAAACAACAGCTGCCTCAGACAAAATGTTCTTGAACGCCTCAATATCTTTATTTTCAATCAGATCATAATCATTTAACACAGCTTGTATTGAGGTAGCTTGTAATTTAGCCTGTATCCAATTAAAATCAAGCAAAAGCGATTTTACCTCATTATCGCGTTTTGCATAATGTAAATGCATACAAAGATTTTCAAAGAAATACCCATCCTTAGGTCCTGTGATCCAGCCATGTTGCTCACAATGGAGACGATAAGCCGCTAACAAATGATCATGCAATTTATCTAACTCAGCATCTGCAAATAAATATGCACGTTGGAATGAATGTAAAATCAAATATCTCTCTGAAGCAGTTTTTTCAATCTGCAACAAACCCTTTTCAGCTAATTCATCAATAAAATCTATGGCCTCATTGTCTGTCAGATGGTACAAATAATGCCATAACATGAGAACAACAGATTGTGGAATACGTGAATAATCGCCAAAAACACTCAAGGCAAAATAATAATCCGCGGGTTCGCCCAACTCTTCCACATTGAGTTGTAGGGCTTGCATTAAAGTGCGTGAATAGTTTTCAGGAAATTCATACTCATCTGCTTGAAAACGTTCAAGTAGATATTCAAATTCAGACGGGGGCAATTTACCTGCAATATTAGCCATCAATTTGATAGCTAAAGGTAAATAATCACAAGCACGTACTATATTAGTATACAAATTTTTCTGATTTTGTTGAGGGTCATTCATACAAAGTGAGAAAAATTTGATCGCCTCTTCTTCAGTAAACCGAGGGAGTTCATAAGCTTGTGCCGTCTCTGTCATAATACATTGAACCACTTCTAATATACTGCTTTCAGAAGAGGTTATCATGATTTTGTGATATTCTCCCAACAGATTAAATGCCAAAATGTGTTGAGCATCCAATACATCATCCAAAATTATCAAACACAAACGATCAGTACATAATTGACGTAACTCATTTGTACCTGTTTCTAGGTCGATAAAATCTGGCGTCGCATTCTGATCTAATGCCTGAATAAGTATCATTTGACGATTTAACAAGTCAACATCAAAACCTAAACGAAGCCAAAATATACCTCCTGGAAAAGCGTGTTGAATCTCGGTATCCCGCGCTAAAGCAGCCGCCATCATCGTTTTACCGATACCATTATTACCTTGAAGAACAATGGGGGCTCTATTTTCATTGCTAACATCAGCAACTAAGTTAGTTTTAATCGCTTGAAAAATTGAGGGATTTTCCACGAAATGTTTTGGTAATGAGGGGATATAAGACAAATTTTCAAACTGTTTATCTTTAACAACCCTCTTTTGCGGTTTAATCTTAGGTTTGGTCTCAACCTCAATCTTTTGTGGTTTTTCAGGTTCTTTATTTTGTCTCGTGACTTCTTGAACAGAACCTTCTTTTTGAAGAATATCAATTTGTTTTGTTAGCTGATCTATTTTGTCAGACATTTCCTCAAACTGATTGATAGATAAAATAATTGCACTTCTATTACCTGACTCATCTGTAATATATTGTAGAACGTGTTTATCATCATGAGAGCTCATTTCTTGTGACCTCTTTTGTTAAAAAAAATTATTCAAATATTTAAAGGGGGGCGATTCGTGACAACACAAAAAATTTAAGATATAATTAGATTTTACCACTCTGTTATCTCTCCCGCCCTGATTACGGGGAAGGTGGACAGATATATTGATACGCTATCACACTTCCCCAAAAAAAGAAAGTTATGACAGCAAATAAAATAACTATTAACATGTGAACTATTAACGGAGAAAACCTAATGAGTCATGGCACTTTGCCACCTAAACAAGGACTCTACGATCCACAGAATGAACATGATGCTTGCGGTGTCGGTTTTATTGTTCATATCAAAGGCCAAAAAACCCATAAAATTATTACTCAAGGCTTGGAGCTCTTGAAAAATTTGATCCATCGTGGTGCTGTAGGGGCTGATCCCCTTGCTGGTGATGGTGCGGGCATTCTTATCCAAATACCTGATGCCTTTTTGCGTGAAGAGTGTTCCTTTAGCTTACCACCTGCAGGTCATTATGGCGTTGGTATGGTGTTTTTACCAAAGGAACCCGAAATCCGCCTGAAGTGTGAAAAAATAATAGCCACTGTCATTGCCGAAGAAGGGCAAATTATACTGGGCTGGCGAGATGTGCCAATTAATAATAAGGGATTAAGCGATGCGGTTAAAGCCAGTGAGCCCATGATTCGGCAAATATTTATTGGACAAGGGGAAAACTGCGCTGATCAAGATGCTTTTGAACGTAAACTTTTTGTTATTCGGAAAGTGACTGTCAATAGCATTTGCCAAAAATTAAAGCTGAAATTAAGTGAATTTTATATTCCATCATTTTCATCACGCATCATTCTTTATAAAGGCATGTTGTTGGCTAATCAAGTGGGGATTTACTATCCCGACCTACAGAATGAACGTATGGTGACAGCACTCGCCTTAGTACATCAGCGTTTTTCGACCAATACCTTTCCGACTTGGGACTTAGCTCAACCTTTCCGTATGATTGCGCATAACGGTGAGATCAACACCTTGCGTGGTAATATTAATTGGATGGCAGCCCGTCGTTATTCGATGTCTTCTGAATTATTAGGCGATGATTTAGATAAATTATGGCCATTGATTATGGATGAGCGGTCAGATTCTGCCTGTTTTGATAATGCACTAGAATTATTAGTAGCCAGTGGGTATTCTTTGGGAAAAGCCATGATGTTATTAATTCCAGAAGCCTGGACAAATAATCCACTGATGGATGAAAAACGTCGTGCATTTTATGAATACCATGCTGCTTTGATGGAACCGTGGGATGGTCCCGCTGCTGTTGCCTTTACTGATGGGCGTCAAATTGGGGCAACATTAGATAGAAATGGCTTGCGTCCTGCACGTTATTTAATCACTAATGATGACCTAGTGGTTATGGCTTCGGAAATGGGTGTGCTTGATACTCCAAGAGAGCGGATTATCAAGAAATGGCGTTTACAACCTGGCAAAATGTTTTTGATTGACACCGAACAAGGACGTATTATTGATGATAGTGAATTAAAGGCAGAATTAGCAAACAGTGCGCCTTATCAAGATTGGTTGAATCAAACACAAATTATTTTGGAAGACTTACCTTCCGAAGTTACAGCCATGCCACCGAATCCCAAGAGACTGTTAAAACTACAACAAGCCTTTGGTTATACTCAAGAAGATATCAAATTCTTTTTAAAACCAATGGTTGTGACAGGGCAAGACCCAATTAGTTCAATGGGCACCGATATCTCGTTGGCTGTACTCTCGAATCGCCCCAGATTACTATACGATTATTTCAAGCAAAATTTTGCACAAGTGACAAATCCACCGATAGATCCAATTCGAGAAGAGTTAGTCATGTCACTCGTCTCACAAATTGGACCACGTCCTAATTTATTGGGTTTGAATCAAGGAAAATTGCAAAAACGTCTTGAAGTGCATCAACCGATTTTAAGTAATACCGATTTAGAGAAAATACGACGTATTGAAAATCGTAGCAATGGCGCATTTCATACCAAAACCATTTCTATATGTTATGGAAAGAACGGTATGGAATCAGCATTGACTCTCTTATGCACACAAGCTGAAGAAACGGTATTAGCAGGAAATAACATTTTAATCCTATCAGATCGTCAGATGGATGCTGATCATATTGCTATACCTGCATTATTAGCAACATCCGCAGTTCATCATCACTTGATTCTTAAAGGATTACGCACTGTTTCTGGCTTAGTCATCGAAACAGGAGAAGCCAGAGAAGTTCAACATTTCTGTTTACTCGCCGCTTATGGGGCAGAAGCCATTAATCCATATCTTGCCTTTGATACACTTTCCACGATGTCTATTGCCTTAGAATTGACAGAAAAAGAAATTCATAAACGTTATATCAAGGCAATAGATAAAGGGATATTGAAGGTAATGTCAAAAATGGGCATTTCCACTTATCAATCCTATTGTGGTGCACAGATTTTTGATGCCATTGGCTTATCTGAAGAACTAATCGCACAGTATTTTACGGGTACTCAATGTCAAACATCTGGCATTGGTTTAGCAGAGATTGCTAAAGAAACTTTACAAAAACACACTCTTGCCTTTGTAAAAGTACCGCCTTATCATCATGCTTTAGATGTTGGTGGAGAATTAGCTTATCGCAAGGGTGGTGAAAATCATGCTTGGACACCAGAAAGCATTTCAAATCTTCAACAAGCAACACGTCAAAATAATCGACGTTTATATGATGATTTTACTAAACACATCAATAAACAAGATGAGAATTTATTGACACTACGTGGACTTTTTGAGTTTAAATTTGCAGAACAGCCTATACCTTTAGAAGAAGTCGAACCAGCATCAGAAATTGTTAAACGCTTTTCGACAGGGGCAATGTCATTTGGTTCAATTTCTTATGAAGCCCATAGCACGATAGCTATCGCCATGAATCGCCTTGGTGGAAAATCGAATACTGGGGAAGGCGGTGAAGAAGTTGAACGGTTTGCACCGCTTCCCAATGGGGATTCTAAGCGTTCTGCCATAAAACAAGTCGCTTCAGGACGTTTTGGTGTCACAGCAGAATATTTGGTTAATGCTGATGATATTCAAATCAAAATGGCACAAGGCGCAAAACCAGGAGAAGGGGGACAATTACCTGGTCATAAAGTTAATCAAACAATTGCACGTGTGCGCCATTCAACACCAGGTGTAGGACTGATTTCTCCGCCACCGCATCATGATATTTATTCAATTGAAGATTTAGCCCAATTAATTCATGATTTAAAAAATGTGAATCCGCAAGCTCGTATTAGCGTTAAACTTGTTTCTGAAATTGGGGTGGGGACAGTCGCGGCGGGTGTTTCTAAAGCTCATGCTGATCATTTAACCATTTCAGGGTATGACGGAGGTACTGGGGCTAGTCCTATTACTTCTCTCAAACATGCTGGCTCTCCTTGGGAAATTGGTTTAGCAGAAACGCATCAAACTTTAGTGCTGAATAAATTACGGGGACGTATTGCGGTGCAAGCGGATGGCGGTTTACGGACAGGACGTGATGTGATCATAGCTGCATTGTTAGGTGCTGATGAATTTGGTTTTGCCACCGCGCCATTGATTGTACAAGGCTGTTTAATGATGCGTAAATGTCATCTTAATACTTGTCCAGTTGGTGTGGCTACGCAAGATCCAGAATTACGGAAACGTTTTACAGGAAAACCTGAACATCTTGTGAATTACTTTATGTTCATGGCGGAAGAAATGCGTGAATGGATGGCAAAATTGGGTTTTCGCACTATTCAGGAAATGATTGGGCGTTCAGATAAACTTAATATGCATCATGCTATTTCGCATTGGAAAGCTAAAGGGCTTGATTTTTCTAAGATTTTATATAAACCAAACACAAACGCACCTCTTTATAATTGTGAAAAACAGGAACATGGTTTAGAAAAAGCTCTGGATCAAGAACTCATAAAACAAGCCCAGCCAGCTCTTGAACAGCAGCAAATAGTGCAAATTAGTATGCCAATTCACAATTACAACCGCACATTTGGGACTATGCTTTCAGGAGAAGTAGCAAAACGTTATGGACATGCGGGGCTACCAGAAAATACGATCAATATTACAGTTCAAGGATGTGCTGGACAAAGTTTTGGTGCATTTCTTGCGCATGGTATCACACTTGAACTCATTGGTGAAGCTAACGATTATGTGGGTAAAGGGTTGAGTGGTGGACGTTTGATGATTTATCCGCATAAAGATTGCCCTATTGTGCCTGAAGAAAATATTATTATCGGTAACACCGTATTATATGGTGCTATTAGTGGTGAATGTTTTTTCCGTGGTATAGCAGGTGAACGCTTTGCAGTGCGTAATTCTGGCGTCATAGCGGTGGTTGAAGGTGTCGGTGATCATGGGTGCGAATATATGACAGGCGGTGTTGTCGTTGTTCTTGGGGAGACGGGACGTAATTTTGCGGCAGGTATGAGCGGTGGGATTGCTTATGTTCTTGATGAAAATGGCGACTTTGAAAAACATTGCAATTTATCCATGGTGGAATTAGAAGCGATTGTTGAAGAAGA
>DAOVTJ010000070.1 GCA_030633165.1 Thiomargarita sp.
CTAAAGCTTGAAAAAATGGGTTAATAAAATCATTACGAGTTTGAGTTTCGTTGTATTTGGGGTGTTGATAGCTTTTTTTTTGATTTTCAAAACGGGTGATTAGGGGTTGAATTTGTTGCATAATATTTCCTAATATAATATCAAATCTTCACAAAACCTTTTTAAACTCTGGCACCGTTGATTTTCACTCATAATGATATCTACAAGATCATCAGCTGTAATGTGTGAAATGATGCTCTCAACTTCATTAAGATGTTTTTCATACTTTCTTTCAACAAAATCAAGAAGTTTTGTGACTTCAGGGGCAGGGTGCACAAATGCTTGTTCGGCATCCATCAAAGAAAAATCTTTACCCAACTTATCTTTTATAAAATTAAAAATAACGACTTTTTTCATTATTCCTCTTTTAAGTAGTAATTAGAGGAAAAAAAGTCAAAGTTACCTAAGCCTGTAAATTTAAAACTATCAAATAGCTTTTTATTATTTTGATAATTATATATTTTAGCCTTTCCAGTTAAACGTTTAATAATTAACCAGTATTTTAATGGGACAGCATCCATTACAAATTGATCATTTGTGGACATAATCAATTGAATTTTTGTATCTTTAACCTTGCTAATCAATAATTTAATTAACGCGGTGGATCGGCTATAATCTAGCCCTTCACCAATATCATCTATTAAAATACAACTGGGTAAATTTTCAAATATACTAAAATTAATTTGGATAAGCAGCGAAAGAGCACGAAACATCCCTGAGGACATTTGAGTTTGAGGCGTTATAGTATTCAAATCCTTTTCGTGCACAGCAATACCGTCAACATTGATAGGATTTTTATTATATTCCATTATTTCAGAATATATTCCAATGGATTTAATTTCATAGCCAATTTTTTGCATATCTTTTATAATGCATTGTTCATAATCTTTCGGATAAGTGTCTTGTCCTCTTTTAAATACGGTAATGACTTTAGTGAAATCCTTTAAAACCATTTTTCTGTTGTCTGGTTCAGAGACAACCATCTGATTTTGTCCCATTGCTGTTCCAAATAGAAAGTAACGAGCTGTTTTTCCCCATTGATACAACTCTTCAAAGAAACCATGTTGAATTGCATCACGTCTATTTACCACACTAATTTCATCAATCGGTGGTTGAAAATCAATATAATCCTCTAATTTGGTAGCCCATATTCTTCCAGTCCCATCGGCATCACGTTGTAACAACATTTTATCACCGTGCTTGAGTTCCTCTTCTGCCACCTGATTATTTTTAATAATCAAGCGATAAATAATTTCTATACCCTTATTTTCAAATATAACAATATAACTCCCATTATTTATTGGCTTTTGCTCTCCTGCCAATATTTGAGTAAAATGAACAATACTTCTGATTGTCCTGCTTTTACCAGTGGCATTCTTGCCAATAATGAGATTAATGTCATTTAATAAACAGTTTTCTAATTGCCATTCATCAGGCTGCCCATTCTGGTGGTTATATTGTATTGATATCAGTTTCATTGTTATCCTGCAATAAAAGATTAAATAATCAGAGTTCTAAGGTATTGGTAATTCTATTTATTTCTCCACAATCTCAATTTCTTCCTTTGTCAAATCATACAAGATATAAACCAATTGATCAATTTCACTATCAAGCGCCTCAATCCGCCGTTTCAAGATCTTTGTTTTTGATAGGGAAATTTGCAAGTTGTTTTTTTGTATACCAAGGATAAAGTTTATCATATATTGCATACTTATGTTTTAAGTACCATGCCCCAATTTTTGACAGCAATATACCCAAAATAGATTTTAATTCTTCTGTATCATTATTTTTTGAAATAATAATATAAAGAGATTGATCTAAAGCCATATTTCGTCAAAAAAGTACCATGTAATTTTGAACTTAAAATCTTACGAAGTGTTATTTTGGGTTCAAAGAAAAATTCTGCTCTTCGTGATTCCGCAAGCCAACATTCAGAAGATAAATATTGATTACTTTTTTAAAATATATAGCTTAGGATTTACCGAACCTCCTTAAAGGTTGTTAGTGCTTACCTGTAATTTTAGCTTTAGAATGAACAAATTAGCAACTTTGAAAATGAAGATTATGTTCCGCTTTACGTGATGAATTATCTCGCACACACCGCAATGGTGTTACAAACTGATGTCGATTTATGGATGTCTAACAATCAAAACCAAATTGCTCTGTGTCAACAAGTTTTATCATAGATTTCGCATGTTGAAAAGCCTTATTTAGCTATCTGTGGAATTGATGGAAATTTGTTGTAGGGTGTGTAGGACACACCAATGAGAACCAAAAGGTGTAGCCATCTACACTAGCTAATTAATTTTCTTCAAAGCCATCATCGCAGCACTACGGATTTTCCAATCACTATGTTCCAATAGTTTTGTGAGATAAGGAATCGCGGGTTTAGCTGCATCACCTAAATTACCTAAGGCAAAAGCGGCAGCAGTACGAACATTTATATTGCGATCATTTAATGCTTTGACGAGATAAGGCATAGCTTTGATAGCAGATGAGCCTATTTTTCCTAAAGCTGCAGCTGCAATATGCCGATCTTCTCCTTGAGTCAGCGCTTTAACTAAATGAGGGAGAGCGCGGCGAACAGCCTCACTTTGCTGCCATTGGGGATTAATTTTCTCTAAAGCAATTTCAGCAGCATGGCGAACATCACGTGTATTATCAAGTAATAACATCACAATACGAGACATGGCTTTGGCAGCTTTTGGTCCGATATTCCCCAAAACGCTTATTGAGGCACGACGTACCTCATCGCTCTCATCGCCAAATGCTTTAACAAGAGGTTGCATAATAGGTAAAGTTGCTTTTCTGATTTCTGGTCCTATTGCTTCTAAAGCAGATACTGCTGCACTGCGTACTTCAGGTTCACTATCATTAAATGTATTTAAAAGCGGTGGAATCAGATTATCAGCGGATTCTCCAATTTTTCCTAAAGCTTCTGCTGCCGCTTCACGTACATTAGATTCATTATCATTTAGGGCTAGCACCAATTGCGGATAAGTCTTTTTAGCAACATGTCCCATTTTACCCAATAATTTGGCAGCAGAGGTGCGAATATAAATGAGTTCGCTATTTTTTTCACGTAATGCTTTTAATAGTGGAGGAATGATATGACTGCCATCATTATCCATTCGCCATTGAAGATCCATTTTATTCAAGAAAATCAGATCAGCTGCGGCATGGCGTGTTTCCCATTTCTTGTCTGCTAATGCAAAGGCTAAATGAGAAAAAACGGCTTGTGAATCAAATTTACCTAAAGCTTGAAGGGCAATATCAGCATCTTTTTCAGATTCAGGCGCGCTATAGATATCCAATAATTCTTCAATTGTTCTGCCTCGTCCTTTAAAAAGGATAAGTGCAAAATATTTTACCAACCAAAGTGTATAAATACTTGCCACTAAGCGAAATAAAACTGTCACAGTAGCCATTTCTAAACTCATCTCTTCGCCATACAATTGCCAGTCAAAAATCTGAAAAGCATCTCCAATATCCAGGGTACGTAAGATATTTTCCACAAACCAGAACAGTATATGTATAAAATTTATTTTTTCATAAAGGATGACTATCCCCATGAATACAAGCATACCCAGAAGAAAAGCAAATAAAGCATAGTGGCGAATCAGCACCATAAAAGATTCTATAATTTTCTTTATTGTTAGAGAGAAAAAAATTAATATTTTTTGAGCCGCAACACGAATAGGTTTATCAGAAAACAATTTACCAAAAATAAAAATATCTACCATGATATGCATACTAAAAAGTACCATGCCCGCGAGCACACTTTGATGTTTTACATTTTGCAATTCAATATTATAGGCACTCAAAACATCCAAAATGTCAACAGCTCGCAAAATATGTACAGCGACTAATTCTATCCAATCATACCAACGGGGATCGACAGTATATGTATAATGTTCATGACCCAGTACGTTATAAATAAGGATATTAAGTTGACAGAAAAGTATGACCTGGACTAGATTGAGAATAATCAGGCTCTTGCTAAATGCACCTTGGAGAATCAAATCTCTTAAAGCCATTCCATAATTAAAGATAAGGAGTAGGATGGTTATCCAGAGTAAAATCTGAGTTGGAGGTAAAAAAAGTGTGATAACTAAATAGGTTACAGAAATTAGAGAAAGTCCATCAATGATGTTTTGTAAGGATAATTTATGCATATAATATTTTCCTTTGTGTTTATTTTGTTCCCAGCTGGGAACAAAATAATTTTTTACATTGCTTGCAATATTGACGCTTTCACTTCATTAAGTTCTGCTTTCACCTTAATGAGGGGAGTGGTGCTTTGGTGAATAGCCGTATCTGGATCTTTTAATCCATGCCCAGTTAATGTGCAGCTTATGGTGCTGCCTTCTGGTATTTTCCCACTTTTTATATCTTTTATCGCGCCTGCTATGGAGATAGCCGAGGCTGGTTCACAAAAAATGCCTTCTTTTTCAGCTAATAATTTTTGTGCATTTAAAATTTCTTCATCAGAAAATTCATCAAACCATCCCCCTGATTCTTGTTGCGCATTCACCGCTTTATCCCAACTTTGTGGATTACCGATACGAATCGCAGTCGCCACAGTTTCAGGATTATCAACAGGATGCCCCCGTAAAAATGGGGCGGAACCGCTGGCTTGATAACCGCACATCTTGGGACGTTTATTGACAATCCCAATTTGAGCAAATTCTGTGTAACCCATCCAATAGGCACTGATATTGCCTGCATTACCAACAGGTAAACAGTGATAATCAGGTGCTCTACCTAATGCTTCAATAATTTCAAAAGCGGCTGTTTTTTGTCCTTGTAAGCGATAGGGATTGATAGAATTGACAATGGTAATTGGGGCATGTTCTGCGACTTCTTTCACTAATCGCATTCCATCATCAAAATTACCTTTAATTTGAATGATAACTGCACCATGCATCATCGCTTGTGCTAATTTACCTTGAGCAATTTTGCCCTCTGGTATTAAAACAAAGGCTGTTATACCTGCTCTTGCACTATAAGCGGCAGCACTGGCAGATGTATTACCCGTTGAGGCGCAAACCGTTGCCTTACTGCCAGATTCCACCGCTTTTGTAATAGCCATTGTCATGCCACGATCTTTAAAGGAACCTGTTGGATTTAATCCTTCACATTTCACATAGATATTAATCTCTTTTTTTAATAATTTTGGAATATTGTGCAAACGTATTAAGGGCGTATTGCCTTCGGCAAGACTGATAATACGTGTATCATCATGCACAGGTAAAAAATCACGATATTTGTCGATAAGTCCAGTGTAACGGGATAGCATAAATAAAAACCTCTAATAAGTTTAGCTAAGCACAGAATGCCGTTCTTCAAGCCGTTCATGCACCAATTTAATATGCGTACGGAGAGCATAAAATTCGCCCATGTAGGAAAGGGGTACAGAAACTTGTTTAATAATTTCAGATTGAAGTGTTGTCATCTTCTCTCTTTCTTTTTCAAGGGATGATAGATCTGTAATATCGTTAATATTACGATCCATTTCAGATAATTTGTTATACCAGCGAAAAATCTTAAAGCGAATACCCCATTGATAGAGAGGCATAGCCCCTTTTAAGAGCGGCAACATTACTGCAATAAGTGGTATCAGTAATATTTTTAAACGATCTAACAAACTTGCGATCCAAAACGGAAAGATATTGTGCAAAAAAGAAGGTCCATTTTGTAAAAAATGGCTGGCTTCTTTATTTATTGGAAATTCAACAAATGTTTGTGAAGGAAACTGATTTTTTTTCTCAAAAATCCCGCCTATGTTATGCACTTGAGTCACAGTTTTCAAAAATAGATAAACAAGATCTGGATGTAAATCTTTATGAGCCACTAGGCTTGCTGTTGCAGCCAATAATGTTTTGTTTTCGCTAGGTATATTGTTCTTTAAATCAATCATACCCTCTCCCAATTTAAGGCTAGTTAAAAAGGGATAACGACTACTATAAGCAATATCGCGCTTAAAGCTCATGAGCTCAAGCTCAGGATTACGAAGTAACTCAGAAATGAGTGGAGCACTTGGCGACATGACAAAAAAAGCCACATCTATTTTTCCCGTGGCTAATTGAAGAGCCGCCATTTTTGAAGATACTTCTAAAAATGTTGTATTATCTTGAGAAATCTGATTATCTTGTAATAATTGTAAGGCTAATGGACGTGTACCGCTGCCTTTCTCGCCTATTGCAACGCGTTTTCCTCGTAGTTCAAAGAGATAATTAAGCGGCTGCGTTTTACGATGAAAAACCCACAAGGGTTCAAAAAATAGGCTGCCTAAAGATTGTAAATCTTTAGAAGAGATCGTATGCCCTGTTCCCCCTTGGACAATACCCAGTGATATTTCACCAGATTCGAGTTTTTGTAAAACCTCAATCGATCCTGCTGAGGCTTGAATATCCAATTTAAACTCATCATGAGCAAGAAGTTCTTGGTATTTCAAAGCAAAGCTGTGATATCCTCCCCCAACTCGCCCAGTACCTATTCGCAGCTCGGTAGGGGGGGGGGGATCTACAAATTGGTACGCAATAAACATACTTATTAAAATAATGCCAATGCTGGGTATCCATATTTTACAAGCATTACATTTCATGGGTCTGACTCCTTGTTATTTAAGTTTTTTAGAGAGAGTTAAATATACCTAACAACACCCAGAACTATCCTCATTTTCTTCAAACGGTAAGTTTGTACCACACCCCTCAAAAATACCGTAGTGCGTTTTCCAATTACCAATAAATTCAAAATGTGGTGCAAAGCGTGTCTCATGTAACATCTGATAAGTATTGCCACAAACAAGAAAAACTTTACCTGCCTCAATCAAATGGTGTTTATCCAATTTTAAGATATCTTCATGATATGGGATAGTGCCTTTGTAAATCACAGCTTGTCCGTAATTTTCACAATGATTCTCCAATTTTGGCAATTTGAATAGGCGATAAGTGGCTGAAAAAGAACGAATCGTCCCCATTAATTCTTGAATTTTTTCATTATCAATATTAAGAGGACGATCTTTTACTAAACGAGGATCAATAAATCCCATTTTTTTTGCAAGATTCAAAAAATCATTCCAATACAAAGCACCGCCTAAACATTCACCGTACAATAAAGGATCTTTTACTAAAGCCTCAGGAACACGACGATCAGCATACACATCGGAAAAATATATTTCCCCACCAGGTTTTAGCACACGATAAGCTTCACGTAATACCGCTTCTTTATCTGGCGATAGATTAATCACGCAATTAGAAACAATAATATCAAAACTATTATCTTCAAAACCAAGTTCATCCAAGCGTTCAATATAGCCATGCTTGAATTCAATATTGGGTTTACTGTAACCGTATTTTTGCGTATGATAATTAATATATTTATTCGCTACCTCCAGTTGTTCGGATGTCATATCAACACCTACAACATAGCCATTTTCTCCCACTAAACGCGATAACACATAACAATCACGTCCAGATCCTGAACCTAAATCTAAAATACGCATTCCTTTAAGCAGCTCTGGTGCTACCAATCCGCAGCCATAATAACGTAACATCACTTCATCATGAACATCGACGAGTGCATTTTTGATATGTTGCGGTATATTATCCTCAGTACAACAGGCATCTGTTTGTAAATCCTGTGAACTTGTTAAGATTTTACCGTAATATTCTTTAACTTGATCATGTTCTATCGTTTGTTTTTCCATAAAAATAAATATCCTTTGAAAATATATGTTAAAATTAATAATTTTATCATAACATAGCTATGATTAATCATCACCGTATTTATGAAGGTACTCACTCACTAATCTATCGGGGGCGAAGGGATAATCACCCAGTTATTTTTAAGGTATTAAAAACAGACTATCCTAGTCCTGAAGACTTGATGCGTTATAGACGAGAATATAACATTCTTTGCCTAATGAAAAACATTCCTGGCATTATTAATGCTTATAGTCTTGAAAAATATAAAAATTCATTAATGATGTGTTTGGAGGATTTTGGTGGGAAATCATTAGCCTTTTGGCTAGGACAACGCCAGTTTACCCTAGAAGAATTGCTTAGAATTTCCATTCAAATGACTGATATTTTAGGTAAAATTCACCAACAACATATTATTCATAAAGATATTAGCCCTGCTAATATCGTTTGGAATCCTGCTACTGGTAAAGTAAAAATTATTGACTTTGGGACTTCAACCCAATTTTCACGAGAAACTTTAAAACTGACAAATCCAAATGTATTAGAAGGCACATTAGCGTATATTTCTCCTGAACAAACAGGACGAATGAACCGTGCTTTAGATTATCGTACCGACTTTTACTCTCTCGGTGTCACTTTTTATGAGTTATTTACTAGCCATTTGCCTTTTGAAACGATTGATGCAATGGAATTAGTCCATTGTCATATTGCTAAGACGCCACTTTCACCTGTTAAACAGAATTATGTTTTACCTCAGATGGTGGCTTCTATCATAATGAAATTGTTAGAAAAAATGGTTGAAGCGCGTTATCAAAGTGCATTGGGTATTAAGGCTGATTTAGAAAATTGTCTCAATCAACTCAAGAAAAATGGGAAAATTGAAACTTTCTCACTTGCCAGTCAAGATATTTATGATCGTTTAAAAATTCCGCAAAAACTATATGGTAGGCAAAATGAAATTGATAGATTGTTCACCGCTTTTGAGCACGTTTCAAAAGGTCAATCACAATTAATGTTAGTCGCTGGTTATTCTGGTATTGGTAAATCCATGCTGGTTAAAGAGATTTATAAATCTTTGACTGCAAAGCAGGGTTATTTTATCGCAGGTAAATTTGAGCAATTTCAACGCAATATTCCATACAGTGCGATTACCAAGGCTTTTGGGGAATTAGTACAACAACTCTTAACAGAAAGCAAGAAAAGTTTACAAGCTTGGAAAGAAAAATTATTAGCACCATTGGGTTCTAATGGACAAGTCATTATTGATGTTATTCCAGATGTTGAGTTGATTATTGGACAACAAACAGCCGTGCCGGAATTAGGAGCGACTGGTTCTCAAAATCGTTTTAACTTGATTTTTAAGAAATTTATACAAGTATTTTGCCAACCTCAGCATCCACTTGTCATTTTTTTAGATGATTTACAATGGGCAGACTCTGCAACACTAAAATTATTAGAATTATTGATAATGGATAAGGAAATAGGCTATCTTTTTTTAATGGGAGCCTATCGGGATAACGAAGTTAGCCCTACCCATCCATTAATGATAACACTTGATATTCTCCGTCAAGAAAAAGTTTCAACGCTTAACTTAACACCTTTGGGTTTTGAAAATATTAACCAATTGATTGCTGATAGCTTGCATCAAAATCTAAAAGCTGTGGCTTCCTTGACTAAATTGGTGATGCGTAAGACTGGGGGCAATCCATTTTTTGTTAATCAATTTCTTCAAACATTGTATGATGAAAATTTATTAAGGACGGATAAAGGGTGGCAATGGGATATTACCAAAATTGAAGAACTGAATTTTACAGATAATGTTGTGGATTTGTTGATTAGTAACTTGAAGAAATTACCAAATTCAACACAACACATTTTATGTCTAGCAGCATGTGTGGGTAATTGCTTTGATTTAAATACCTTATCTCTTATTTATGAGAAAGAAACCTCTAAGACTTTTCAAGAACTCATGCCTGTTTTAATGGAAGGATTCATTTTGCCCACCTCGCAATTTGAAATAATTGGAGATGATATTTTGCATTCTCAATTATCCATTCTTAATTTTCAGTTTTTACATGATCGCGTACAACAAGCCGCTTATGCTTTGATTGATGACAAGCAAAAACAAGCTTTTCATTTACAAATTGGACGTTTGATGCTAAGCCAAGCCAAAGAAGAAGAAATATTTGACTTAGTCGGTCAATTAAATATGGGCAGTGAATTGATGACTCAAGCTTCTGAACGACAAAAATTGGCGCAACTTAATCTTTCAGCGGGTATAAAAGCCAAAGCTTCGGCAGCTTATCAAGCCGCTTTTAATTATTTTCAGATTGGTATCAACTTGTTGGAAAAAAAGAGTTGGCAGACACAGTATGATTTAACCTTAGCAATTTATGTTGAAGCGACTGAGACAACTTATTTGAATGGTAATTTTGATGAGATGGAACGATTTTCTAATATAGTATTGACATCAGCCCATTCTATATTAGACACTATTACAGTTTACGAAGTAAAAATTAATGCTTATATCGCTCAAAAAGAGTTACTTCAAGCTCTCCAAACTGCTATAAGTGTACTGAAAAAATTGGGCGTGAGATTTCCTAAAAAACCAGGAAAAATACATCTTTTACTGAGCTTTCTTTATACAAAATTTATTTTACTTGGAAAGCCAATAGAATCATTATATTCTCTTCCAAAAATGACAGAGCCATACAAATTAGCCGCTATGCGTATTATGAGTCGTATCATGCCTGCGAGCTATATCACTTTTCCCGCCTTGATGCCAATTATGACATTTAAACAGGTACAATTATCCATTAAACTGGGTAATGCACCAGGTTCTGCTTTTGCTTATGCTAATTATGGGATGATTCAATGTAGTATGTTGGGCAATATAGATGTGGGGTTTCAATTTGGAGAAATGGCAGTAAAAACAGCTAAAAGATTGAATTCTAAAGAATTTAAAGAAAGCACATTTGTTTTAGTGAATAACTTGGTTAGACATTGGAAAGAACATATTCGGGAAAGCTTAAAACCTTTATTAGAAACTTATCAAAGTGGATTAGAAAGTGGAAATATAGAGTTTGCGGCTTATGCTGCTAACAGTTATTGCCTTGATTCTTTTTATACTGGTAAAGAATTGACAGAACTTGAACGTGAACTCGCTTTATACACGGAAGCGATCATTAAACTTAAACAAATAATGCCTGCTAAAATTGCTGAGATCATTTGGCAAGTCGTTTTAAATTTGATTAAACCCACTAAAAATCCTTGTATATTGAATGGTAAAGCTTATGATGAAAAAAATACAGTTTCTCAACAAACGACTGATCAGGTAACAAGTTATCCTTTATATTTAAATAAACTTATCCTTTGCTATTTGTTTCAAGATTATACACAAGCCATAAAAAATTCTGATAAAGCCAAAGAATATTTAGATAGGGCTGTTGGAACAATACTGATTCCTCTTTTTTATTTCTATGACTCATTAACCCGACTCGCTGTTTTTCATGAAAGTTTACTGGGTGAACAAAAACGGATTCTCAAAATTGTTTCAAAAAACCAGAAAAAAATGAAAATATGGGC
>DAOVTJ010000204.1 GCA_030633165.1 Thiomargarita sp.
CTGTGCAGAGCGCAAATCACTCTTCCCAAGCTTTAGCACATTGGCTTGAAGCATGAAATGAGCAAGATCAGGATTTTTAGTAATGGTATAACCACTCTCTTTAAGTTTACTGGCAATCAATGCCTTTATCTTCAGTTTTTTGTCACTCGTATTACGAACTGACAGATAAATCACTTTATCAGATGGTTTCACAGGTTCCATAAAAACCGTCTCACTCATTTTGGTTTGAACATCAAGATTGCGCTTCTTGATCATAGTACCGATTGCACCGCAACCTGACAATGTTATAGCAACAATGGCCACTACGACAGATGTCATTTTTCTGCTGACAAACATTTGCATAATCATTTATTGAAAAGTTAGTTGTAAATAGGAGATGAATAGTTTTGACTCGCATAAAATCTTCGCTCATCTCGGGAATTAGGAGAAATGTGCTATTAACTAGCTGATTTTCAATGTCAAAAATAAAAAAACAACCTATTTACCCAGATGAGCGAATAAATTTTATGGATATGATTATACATCATTGCATAAGGTTTGCACTCCTCGATTATCACCTTTGGACAACAACAGGATTAAAAGTATTTGTTCATGTTAGTAAGAAAATATATGAAACTGGAAAAAAAGTAGCGAATGAAATTTTACTCAATGCTCTTATTTGGATGAAATAACAAATAGACTGCTGGCACAAGTAGCAATGTAATCAATGTGGAGCCTGCTAATCCACCGATTACTGTTCGTGCTAAAGGCGCTTGAGTATCTGCGCCTTCACCAATGCCTAAGGCTAAGGGTAAAAGTGCAAGGATTGTTGTTAGAGTAGTCATGAGAATAGGGCGTAAACGTCGCCGTCCAGCTTCAATCACAGCGGTGTATGATACCATACCTGTCTGTTGTAATTTCCCTGCTTGATCTACCAAAAGAATGGCATTATTGACAACAATACCACCTAACATGATACAGCCAATCGCAGATTGTAAATTGAGCGTGGTTTCGGTGATAAATAAAGTCAATATGACACCAACCGCTGCTAAAGGAACAGATAACATCACCACAAGTGGATCACGCAAAGATTCATATTGCGAAGCAAGTACCATATACACCAATAATAGGGCTAGTATAAGAGAAACCATCAATTCATGAAAGGATTTTTGTTGTTCTTCAAAATTGCCCGCTATGAGTAAATCATAGCCCAATGGACGTGGAATATTATCTAGGCGAGTCTGAATATCTGCTGCAACAGAGCCTAAATCACGTCCAAATACATTAGCAGTTATTGTCACTAAACGTTGTTGATCCTTACGTTCAATGGTAACAGCGCCATAACCAAATTGAGTTGTCACCAAATTACGCAACGCGACTTGTTTACCCAGTGGCGTTCGCAAAGTGAGATCAAGAATGTCTTCTATAGATCTTTTTTCAGCATTTTCTAATTGTAGTAAAATACGGTAAGAATTACCTGCTATCCGATATTCTCCTGCTTGTGCTCCTGCTATTGCAGTTTGTATGAGTTTAGATACATCACGTACACTCAAACCTAAATCTGCTATTTTAGCCCGATCAATATAAATTTCTTGTTGTGGAATACCTGTTTGACGGCTGAGTTCTACATCGGTGATCCCTGAAATATCAGCAATATTATCTGCTACTTTATGCGCCAAAGCATCCAAAGTGTCCAGATTGAATCCACGTATTTCTAAAGTAATCCCTTCCACATTTGCAAGCAGGCGTTCTAAAAGAAATTGTCCCTGCGGTGCACGAGTACGAATTTTCATGCCAGGAATCTTGCCTTCTAAATGCAAACGCAACTCCTCTGCTATGCGCTTATTAGAACGGTGGCGTTGTGCCACAGGGACTAAGGAAAGACGAATTTCTCCTTTTGCCTTGGTACTGCCACGAGTCCCCGAAGTAGTCACACTAACCACAGAAGACACCGCTTCTGGCACCGCAGGGTAAACGAGTTTTTCCATCAATTGTGTTTGTAAGTCAATGAGATCTAAACGAGTTCCCACTTCCATTTCACCAGTAATTCGTACTTCTCCTTCATCGCTTGGTGGTAAAAAATCGCTACCAATGTAGGGTATTAGAAATAAACTTGCGACAAATATCAGTAGAGAGAACATTACGGTGATCCACCGATAATGAATAACAGTATGTAATAAATCACAATAACCATTTTCCAATGCGGTGAACATGACACTAAATGTATTTTTGTCACTCTTTTTATTTTTAAGGAGTTTAGAAGCGAGCATGGGTACTAAAGTCAATGCGAACAATAAGGCACAAAACAAAGAAAACATGATGACATAAGCGAGCTCATGAAATAATACACCGGATATGCCTTGTACAAATATTAAGGGTAAAAAAATCACTAAAGTGGTCACCGTACCCGCAATAACTGCTGAACTGACCTCATTGGTTCCTTTTATAGCCGCATCGGCAGGTAATTCACCCAATTCTTGATGATGACGAAAAATATTTTCTAGCACCACCACAGAACTGTCTACCATCATGCCAATTCCCAAGGCTAAACCACCCAAAGTCATTAAATTTAGGGTAAAACCACCAAAATATAATAAAGCAAAAGTAGCGATTAAAGAAATAGGAATGGCAAGAGAAATAACCAAAGTACTACGTAAGTCACGTAAAAAAAAGAGCAAAATGAGTACTGCTAATGAACCACCATAAAGTATTGATTGTGCGACATTAGCGATAGCACGTTCAATAAAATTTCCCTGATTAATCACTGGAACAATTTTTACTTGTGGAAAAGTGCGATTAATTGATGCGACTTCAGCCAGTATTCGCTTAGAAACCTCAACAGTATTTGCATTCGCCTGTTTACGAATAGCAACACGCAAGCCTTGTTGCCCATTAACACGAATAATGCGTGTCTGTTTTTCGTAAGTATCCTTAATCTTAGCAACTTGTTTTAGGGTCACTACTTTATCATCATGATGCATAATCACCGTATTACGAATTTGTTCCAAATCCGTAAATTCGGCTGGTGTACGTAAAGTGACTTCATAACGTCCCTGCTCAATTTTGCCAGCTGGCAAATCCAAATTGGCATTACGTATCGCATTTAAAATATCATCTAAAGCTAAATTAAAGGCAGTAATCTTGATTAGATCCAATTCTATTCGCACTTCACGATTAAAACCACCCCAAGGATCCACTTGCGCCACGCCAGGAATCCGAGCAAAACGATAACGAAGCTGTTCTTCAAGTAATTGTGTGAGTTCTACGGGATCCAATTTGCTAGAAATACCAAGCAGCACAACTGGAAAGCTGTCAATATCGTATTTACTAATACGTGGTCTAACAATATCATCAGGCAATTCACTGATCTCGTCTTCAATGGTTGCTTGCACATCCAAAGCTGCAGCATTAATATCCGTGCCCCATCCAAAACTAACCCGAATACGGCTATTCCCTTCATAAGATTGTGAACTTATTTCTTCGACACCTGGCACCGTGGCAATAATTTCTTCAATGATTTGTGTGACTAGACGCTCCATAACAATGGGATCTGCCCCTTGATATTGAGTGCGAACACTAAGCGTAGGCAATTCAATACTGGGTAACAAATCAGTTTGTAAACGGCTAAGTGCCATACTCCCAAGAACAATAACCATTAAAGTTATCATTGTGATAAATACTGGGCGATGTACACTGGCATAAGCGAGATTCATCATCAATAGGTAATCGGAGTTTTATTATTCTGATAAATGCTTAATTGTATCCCTTTCTTGAAGCGTATTATCATTCTTGTGAATATTTATAACATGTGCTAATAATTTACTTTGTTCGGTAAGTATTGTCTTACTGATTTCTTGAGCAAATTTTATACTGTCATTAATACTAATCATTGTTTCTGGCGATTCTTTTATTTGAGAAGTTGTGGTAATCTTTTCCACCGTTGATTTATTTTTAAAGAAATATTTAGATAAAATATAATGTACAATAAGCATAAAAATAATAAAAATTGTTGCTGCTATTAAGATATTGATTATAAATACTTTTATTTGTTGATGAAAAAAATCTTTTTTTCTAGCAATGGTTTTATCGACATCATCTATATAAATACCTGTGCCTATTATCCACCCTAAAGGCTCATACAACTTGACATAAGATAATTTTGGAACATCTTTTATTGTACCTTTTAAACTAGGCTTATCCCAACTATACTCAATATAACCACTCCCTTTTTTCTTGCATATATTAATAACCGATTTAATAATCTGCCCCAGTTTGTCAAGGTGTCCTCCAGCTAAGACAATATTTTCAATTGAACCCGCAATAGGGTACATATAAAACATTGGAGAAGATTCATTTGTGTTATTTATCCAAAAAAAACCAATACCATTATCATATCTCATTTGTCGGAGTTCTTCCTTGCTTTTTTCCATACCATCTTGAATCGCATCATTAACATATAATGATGTGCCAATAATCCAATTCCAGGCTGGAAATAGCCTAACATAAGATAGTTTTGGAACATCAATTGTTAATCCATTTTGAATCGTTTTTGGCCACAAATAGTCCACAAATCCACCGCCCTCTTTTTGAACCACTTCAACAAAAGCGACAAAAAGATTTTGTTTTTTTCCCATGGCACAATTATATTGTGGATCATCCATCACCTGACCATTCAGAGTAGGAAATATTGGGTGCATAATCATTTTAGGATACGGTAAGGTATTATTATTAATCC
>DAOVTJ010000149.1 GCA_030633165.1 Thiomargarita sp.
ACGTTTTAATATTATTTCCACGACACGGGCTGCAGTTGGATAATGCTGTGGATTAAAATTCGTTTGTGAGATAGCAAGTGCAGGTAACCCTAAAAAACGACCTTCTATCGCAGCAGCAACAGTACCAGAGTAGATGACATCATCACCTAAATTAGCACCAGAATTGATGCCTGCTATTACCATATCAGGTAATGTATCGAATAAACCTGTCAGTGCTAAATGGACACAATCTGTGGGTGTGCCATTAACATAAAAAAATCCATTCTCAGCTTGTTTTACTCGAAGAGGATATTCTAAAGTTAAAGAATTACTAGCAGCACTCCGATTACGTTCTGGTGCAACCACCGTGATATCGGCTATTTTTTTTAGGGCTTCAACTAGACATAAAAGACCAGGGGCTTGATAGCCATCATCATTACTGACTAATATTTTCATTTTTCTTTTCTTTTTGACAAAAAAATTATAATAACATGTTTAACACCCGTTTAAATATTGTGTATAATATTTATATGTCAAGTAAAAAACAAAATATTCAAGAACACACTCCAGCAATGCAACAATATATCGGCATCAAAGCAGATTATCCTGATAAGTTGTTATTTTTTCGCATGGGAGATTTTTATGAATTATTTTTTGAAGATGCCACGCGAGCTGCCCGTTTATTAGATATTACACTCACTTCGCGCAGTAAGAGGGGAGGGCAAGCTATTCCTATGGCAGGTATACCCTTTCATGCTATAGAACCTTATCTCGCGAAATTGGTTCGTCAAGGTGAATCTGCTGTGATTTGTGAACAAATCGGTGATCCTGCGACAACTAAAGGTTTAATTGAGCGTAAAGTGACGCGTATTATCACGCCTGGCACTTTAACTGATGAAGCATTATTAGATGAGCGACAAGAAAGTTTGTTAGCTGCTGTCAATATTATTGATGATATTATTGGGATTGCGACTTTAGATTTATCTAGTGGACGCTTTGTTTTGATTGAACTTAAAGGGCAAGGATTACTCAAAAGTGAATTAGAGCGACTTTGTCCAGCAGAATTATTAATCAGTGAAGATTCTTGTCTCAATTTGTCAAGTTATCCTTTACGCAAACAGCCACCTTGGTATTTTGAACTGGATACAGCACGTCGATTACTGACGAAACAATTTGGGACACGTGATTTATCTGGTTTTGGGTGTGAACATCTCACCGTTGCTTTAGGTTCTGCGGGTTGTTTGTTGCAATATGCGCGTGAAACGCAACGGACAAAATTGCCCCATATTCAAAGTTTACATTGGGAACGACGAGAGGATGGTATTTTATTAGATGTGGCTAGTCGGCGAAATTTGGAATTAGATAGCCGTATGATTGGGCGACGTGATCATACTTTAATTAATATTCTGGATGAATGTGCAACCCCAATGGGTGGGCGTTTATTGCGTCGTTGGTTACACCGTCCGTTGCGTAATATTGATATTTTACGGGCACGTCATAATATTATTGGTGTCTTGCTTGAACAGCATTGTGTTGATGTTTTATATCAACATTTACGGGCTGTCGGTGATATTGAACGTATTTTGGCACGGGTTGCTTTAAAATCAGCACGTCCACGAGATTTGAAACAATTATGTATTGTTTTAGGGATGGTGCCCGCATTGCAAGAGCAATTAGCACAAAGTGCATATTTACAAGAATTAGCACAAAAAATTGGTACTTTTCCCAAAACTTTGGCTTTGTTATCTCGGGCAATTGTAGAAAATCCACCGCAATTAATACGTGATGGCGGGGTGATTGCTGCAAAGTATGATCAGGAATTGGATGAATTACGGGGTTTAAGCCAAAATGCTAATCAATTTTTAAAGGATTTAGAAGCCCGAGAGCGTGTACGAACGGGTGTTAGCAATTTAAAAGTGGGTTTTAATAAGATACATGGATATTATATTGAAATTAGTCGCCTACAGGCTGAAAAAGCACCACCTGATTATATCCGTCGCCAAACTCTTAAATCGGTGGAACGTTATATTACAGACGAATTAAAAAGTTTTGAAGATAAAATTTTAAGTGCAAATGAGCGAGCTTTGAATCGAGAGAAATATTTGTATGAGTTATTATTAGATAAATTGCTGGAATCTTTATTTGATTTACAAACCAGCAGTACTGCTTTAGCTGAATTAGATGTTTTAAACAATTTTGCTGAACGTGCTGATACTTTAAAATTTTATCCGCCTGAATTTACAGATAAAAATTATATTGAGATTATTGAAGGACGGCATCCTGTTGTTGATGCTGTGCAAGATGCGCCCTTTATCCCCAATGATTTGAAATTGAACAGAAATAAACGTATGTTGTTGATTACAGGAGCAAATATGTCTGGTAAGTCGCTATATATGCGACAAACTGCGCTTATTGTTTTACTTGCACATATTGGTAGTTTCGTGCCTGCCCAACAGGCGATCATAGGTCCTATTGACGGTATTTTTACCCGTATCGGTGCTAATGATGATTTAACAGGGGGACGTTCAACTTTTATGGTTGAAATGACTGAAACGGCTAATATTTTGCATAATGCAACACGTAATAGTCTTGTTTTAATGGATGAAATTGGGCGTGGAACGAGCACATTTGATGGTTTATCGTTGGCTTGGGCTTGTGCGGAATATTTAGCTAATCAAATTGGGGCTTATACGCTTTTTGCTACTCATTATTTTGAGTTGACACGTTTACCTGAAATGTTTCCACATATTGCAAATATTCATTTGGAAGCGTTGGAACAAAATGAAAAATTGATATTTATGCACACCGTCAAAGATGGTCCTGCGAATAAGAGTTATGGCTTGCAGGTGGCGTTATTAGCTGGTGTGCCTAAAATTGTTGTTAATCAAGCCCGTCTCCGTCTTGAACAATTAGAAAGACAACAAGTACAAACGAGTTCACAACAAATAGTAGCACCGCCACCAGCAGTACCTCATCCCGTTATTAATGAAATAAAACAATTATCACCTGAAGATATGACACCAAAACAAGCTTTAGAGGTGATTTATCACTTAAAAACATTGTTAGATTAGAATGGCAAAAAAAACACTTTACGAATTTCTTAGTATTGAGCCTGAAGCCAGCAGTGAGGAAATAAAAGTGGCGGCGTTATATTTCGCTCAAAAATTTAATCCAAAAATATATCCTGGAAATCCTCGTGTTATTCAACGTTTCAAGACAATTCAACGGGTTTACAAGATTTTGGGTAATTCAGAAAAACGGGCGGCTTATGATGCGAAGTTAGCTGTAAAACAGTGGGATCCCATTGTTTATCGTGTCGAAACACATTGGTTTGCTTCTTTTGAAATTTTATTGTTTATGGCAATTGTTATTTATTTTTTAGCTACTCCAAGCATGTTATTTGTTTTATTGAGAAAAATTGATTTTTTACCAGAGATTTATATTTTACCTGTTTTATATAGTGTCTTAGTATTAAACTTTTTGATATTGCTTTATACTTTATTAAGACAAGTGACGACAAGTTTGATAATAAGTGCTAAACAGACTGTTGTAGAATTTGGTTTTTTTTCTAAAAAGAAGATTGAAATTCCTCATACTCAATTTGAAGAAATTAAGATTAAACAAAGTATTTTGAGTAAATTATTCGATTTTGGCACAATAAAAATAAAGGGAAGAAACAAAAACAATGTTGGCGTGATAAAAATAAAAGTAAATAATGTTGCAATGCCTTATATCTTTAAAAAACGTTTGATGCGACTTATAAAACATAATGCTTATCATCGAATTTAATCTTTAATAAAAGGAAATTATATGCGTCCTAGTGGTCGAACACCCAATGAACTTCGTAAAATTACTCTGACTCGTCATTATACAAGATACGCTGAAGGCGCAGTCTTAGCAGAATTTGGACAAACTAAGGTTTTATGCACCGCAAGTATTGAAGAGCGTGTGCCTCGTTTTTTGAAAAATAAGAAAAAAGGTTGGATAACTGCCGAATATGGCATGTTACCTCGTTCTACTCATGATCGTATGCAACGTGAGGCGAGTAGGGGAAAACAAGGGGGGCGAACTTTAGAAATTCAACGTTTGATTGGACGTTCATTACGAGCGGTGGTAGATTTAGAGGCTTTGGGAGAGCGTACTATCACATTTGATTGTGATGTGATTCAAGCTGATGGGGGAACACGTACTGCTGCGATTACAGGTAGTTATGTGGCGCTTGTTGATGCTGTGCAGTCTTTACTCAAAAGACGAAAAATCACTACTAATCCTATTCATGGGGCTGTTGCTGCTGTTTCAGTTGGTATTTATAAGGGTCTTCCCATTTTAGATTTAGATTATCGAGAAGATTCTGAAGCGGAAACAGATATGAATATTGTTATGAAGGATGGTCAGGCTTATATTGAAATTCAGGGCACTGCTGAAGGACATGCATTTCGCCCAAATGAGTTAGAAAGTATGTTAAGCCTTGCCAATGAAGGCATTAGTCAATTACTGGAAAAACAAAGTGCGGTGTTAAAATAGTTTAAAAGGTGCGTAGAACGCACCACCCATTTTATTGTCTAATTTGTCCGTCTCCCAAGACGATATATTTTTGAGAAGTTAAGCCTTCTAAGCCGACTGGACCCCGTGCATGAAATTTATCGGTGCTAATACCAATTTCTGCACCGAGTCCATATTCAAAACCATCTGCAAATCTGGTGGATGTATTTACCATTACAGAGCTTGAATCTACTTCATTTAAGAAACGTCGCGCACGACTCCAATCTTCTGTAATAATGGCATCGGTGTGTTGAGAGCTATGTAGACGGATATGTTCCATTGCTTCATCTAAATTTTTAACCATTTTGATCGATAAAATGGCTGCTAAATATTCTGTATCCCAATCTTCGTCTGTTGCCAATTGAATATTAGGCAATAAGTTATAAGTGAGTTGACATCCTCGTATTTCAACACCTGCTTCTTGATATTTTTCTACCAATTTAGGCAATATTTTTTTTGCGATGGTTTCTTCAATGAGCAATGTTTCCATTGTATTACAAGTGCCATAACGTTGTGTTTTGGCGTTATAGGCGATAGCAATGGCTTTGTCATAATCGGCTTTGTCATCAATATAGGTATGACAAATACCGTCTAAGTGTTTAATAACAGGTACATTTGCTTCTTGAGTGTTGCGGTCAATTAAGCCTTTACCTCCCCGAGGGATAATAACATCGACGTATTTTGAGAGACGTATCAATTCACCGACAGCTGCTCTGTCTGTCGTTTCAACCACTTGAATTAATGATTTTGGTAATCCTACCTCTGCTAATCCTGTTTGAATACATTGTGCAATGGCTTGATTAGAGTGAATAGCTTCTGATCCACCGCGTAAAATTGTTGCATTACCTGATTTTAGACATAATCCAGCAGCATCTGCGGTGACATTGGGACGAGATTCATAAATAATGCCCACTACACCTAAAGGCACCCGCATTTTTCCAACTTGAATCCCACTGGGTTGATATTTTAAATCTGTGATTTCACCGACAGGATCAGGTAAGGCTATCATTTGTCGTAAGCCTTCAATCATACTGCTTATGCGAGAATCATTTAAAGCTAAACGATCACGTAAAGCAGCGGCTAAGTTTTGACCTGCTTCTAAATCTTTAGCATTAGCAGACAATAATTGGTCATGTTGTTGTTCTAATTGTTGTGCAATAGCTTCTAAAGCCTTGTTTTTAACACTACTTTGTGTCCGTGCTAATACTTTTGCAGCTGTACGTGCTTGTTTACCAAGCTCTTGCATATATTCTTGTATATTCATAATAACTACCACTAAACCATGAGTTTAAAACCAAAATATTGAAATAATTCTTAGAATTGATGATAACAGAATTCCTTATCCAATATAAACATCAGTCTCTCATGAAAATTGGGGTAATTTTGAGCGGTGCAAAAGATTCTAAAAAAACTATCCTACGATTAGTTTCCAGAATAAAACCTTTACAATCGATTTTTGAGATTTCATTGTAGGGTGGATAAGCGGGCGTCATGAACTTTGAAAAGATGAGATATTTCACCCGCTTGCCCACCATTTCTTGAGGTATTTTTGAAATGAAGAAATACAAATGGATTTTGGAAATAGTGGGCAAGGGTTTATCTTGCCCACCCTACAATGCCAAATGATTGGTGTCTCAATCGCCTACATTGGCGGACACCTGTGGAACAGAGAACATAAATAGTATATCGCTATTTATCTTAGGCAGGGCTACGTTAAAGTATAAACATGCTGATTATTACTTGTTTTTAGGTAATAAGTACTGAACCACAAATTTTCAGATATTTTACCATAGCATGTTTGTAAGCAGCTCTAGTAGTATTTTATGTTTGAAATACTATGAAATTTATGGTTCAGTACTTAACTGATTAAGTAATAGTTGTTGTTGGTCCTGTGTTTTTTGGAGTTCAAGTACAATGCCCTTCCACCTCAATACAAAT
>DAOVTJ010000161.1 GCA_030633165.1 Thiomargarita sp.
GAATTAGTCCCTATGAGTATTGATCAGCTACGGCATATTGTTGAAGAAGATCAATCTGTTTTTGAATCTCAATTGGCTATTCAAAATATTACCACTGAGCAAGTTGTCTCTTTACTGGATATACAAAGTTATTTTGACTTGATTAATATCCCAATTCCAAAAACACAAGAGGCAATACTTGATAGATTTATTCGTGAAAAATTGGTGATTGCAAAAAATTCATATTATAGTATTACTAATATGGGAGCGATATTATTTGCAAAAGATTTAAATGATTTTGAAGACTTGACACGTAAGGCTGTGCGTCTTATTGTCTATCATGGCAATAGTAAGCTCCAAACCATACGAGATATTACTGGTATTAAGGGATATGCTGTCGGTTTTGATAGATTAATTACATATATTATGGGTCAAATTCCAACTCATGAAATAATTCTTGATAATGGATTACGACAGCAAAAGCGTAAATATCCAAAGCTAGCCATTCGAGAACTAGTAGCGAATGCATTGATTCACCAAGATTTTTATTCACGTGGCAATAATGTCATGATTGAAATTTATGATAACCGTATTGAAATCAGTAACCCAGGAAAACCAATTATTACTCCTGATCGTTTTATTGATGAATACCAATCTCGGAATGAACAATTAGCTAATTTAATGCGTCGATTGCATATTTGCGAAGAAAAAGGCAGTGGTATTGATAAAGCACTGATTGAAATTGAAACCGCTAAATTACCTGCATTAGATATTCGTGTAGGGGAAACTCGAACAAATATCAGTATACAAGCTAAAAAATCCTTTCATGATATGACTAAATCAGAGAAAGTCCAAGCATGTTACCAACATTGTTGCTTAAAATATGTGATGAGTGAAATAATGACTAACCAATCTTTTCGTGAACGTTTAGGGATGTTAGACTCTAAGAGCAACAGAGATCTTATTAGTCGAACAATTAAGTTTACACTTGACAAAAAACTGATCCGAATAACTGATCCTGAAAGTCAATCAAGAAGATATGCAAAATATATACCAGAATGGTCATAATTCTTATTCGTATGCTAAATTTCTTATTCGTATGCTAAATTCTTATTCGTATGCAAATGGTATTTTGGCTTAAAAAGTGTATTCGATTTTTAAATATTCCTAATTATTCAAATGCTTATAAAATAATTCTTATTCGTAAGCTAAATAATACCATAAATAAAAACTTATAATATTCATAACTATTATTAATAATAAATATGCCAAATATATTTGATAATCTAAATCAATACCTACTTCCCACCCTACAAGATACGCTAAAAGAGAGCTATCGTGCCGATTTTTGTATTGGTTATTTTAGACTTAGCGGCTGGCAACACTTGGAGACTTATATTGACAAATGGGCTGGTGGGGAAGGCAAGTGTTGCCGCTTATTAATTGGCATCACTGGGAAAAAACGCATAGATAATAAAAATGCATTTTTGTTAAAGAAAAAACTTGCTGCCGAATTTAGGGAACAATTAGCAGAAACTATTCCAAATAATGTGGAAGAAGCCACCTTGCGCCGTTTAGTACAACAACTCAAAGAAAAAAAAGTTATTATTAAACTTTTCTTACATACCCCTTTACATGCGAAATTATATCTCTTATTTCGTAAAGATAAATTTAGCCCAGTTATTGGTTATTTGGGCAGTAGTAATCTTACTTATTCTGGATTATTGGGGCAAGGCGAACTTAATATTGATGTTGTTGAAGGGGATGCTTGCCAAAAACTCGCAACATGGTTTGAAGAATTGTGGCAAGATCGGTGGTGTTTAGAGATTTCAGATGAATTGATTGAAATTCTAGAACAAAGTTGGGCACGTGAAGATTTAATCCCGCCTTATTATATCTATCTTAAAATGGCGTACCATCTCAGTCAAGAAGCGAGAACTGGTTTAAATGAATTTATAGTACCCCATGAATTTGGCAATAAACTGTTTGAATATCAATCAGCAGCGGTGCGATTAGCAGCCCGACATTTAAACCAACGTAATGGTGTTTTAATTGGAGATGTTGTCGGATTAGGCAAAACCTTGATGGCAACTGCCTTAGCTAAAATATTTGAAAATGTGTATCGACTGGAAACCCTAATTCTTTGCCCTAAAAATCTTGTTGAGATGTGGAATGGTTATTGTAACAAATATCTCAAAATGGCAAACGTCTTATCAGTCACAATGGTTAAAAAATTAGCCCAGTTAAAACGTTATCATCTTGTCATTATTGATGAAAGTCATAATTTACGCAATCGAGAAGGGCAACGCTATAAAGCTATTAGAGATTATATTGAAAAAAATGATTGCAAAGTCATTTTACTTTCTGCGACACCTTATAATAAAACTTATATGGATTTAGCCAATCAACTCCGCCTTTTTATTACAGAAGACGAAAAACTCACTGTTAGCCCTGAGAAATTAATTGCAAAAAAAGGTGGGGCAGAAGAATTTACACGAAAGTATCAATGTAATATCCATTCCATAGCGGCTTATGAAAAAAGTGATGAACCTGAAGATTGGCGTAAATTAATGAGATTATATATGGTGCGTCGAACTCGCAGCTTTATACTTGACAATTATGCCCTCACCGATCATGAAAAAGGGCAAAAATACTTGCCCTTAGATAATGGACAACGTGCTTATTTTCCCGCTCGTTTACCCAAAACAGCCACTTTTCCGATTAATGAACAATATGCCCAACTTTATTCTAAGGCTGTGGTTAATAAAATTGCCGCACTAAATCTTCCCCGTTATGGCTTAGGCGGGTATCTTGTTCCCGACATTCAAATGTCGAAGATAGAAGAACAAATCACCAAAGATTTATCACGAGGAGGAAAACGCCTGATTGGTTTTTGTCGGACTAATTTATTTAAGCGTTTAGAAAGTAGCGGTGAAGTCTTTATCTTATCACTTGAACGACTCATTTTGCGTAATAACATTTACTTATACGCCCTCCTAAATAACAAAGATATTCCAATAGGCACACAAGATTTCACATATTTTGATACCCGTCTTACAGATGATGATGATGAATCAATATCAGATAGTAAATCGCCTTTAAAAACACCGACTGATTTCCAAGAACGTGCTGCTCACATTTATGATATTTACACAAGCCCAAAAGGCAAAAAACATTTTAAATGGTTGCCAGCCCGTTTTTTTTTAGCCTCCTTATATCAAGAATTAAAAATAGATTCAGATACCTTATACGAAATATTAATTAATTGTGGAGACTGGCAAGCCGCGCAAGATGCAAAATTAAATACCTTAGAAGAAATTTTGACACAAACTCATCCCAATGACAAAGTGCTCATTTTTACACAATTTGCAGACACCGCCATGTATTTACATAAACAATTACTGGCGCGCGGCTTAACAGAAATTGATGTTGCCACAGGGAATGTTGCTAATCCCACTAACTTAGCTTGGCGATTTAGCCCTGTGAGTAATGAAAAAACTGTTAAAAATGAAATTCGGGTATTAATTGCCACCGATGTCTTATCAGAAGGTCAAAATTTACAAGATGCAGCGATTGTCATTAATTATGATCTCCCTTGGGCAATTATTCGCCTCATTCAACGCGTTGGGCGTGTAGATAGAATTGGACAACAAGCGGCAAATATCTTATGTTATTCATTTCTACCTGCTGAAGGGGTTGAAGAAATTATTAATTTACGAGGACGTTTAAAACACCGTTTAAGCCAAAATGCTGAAGTCGTCGGCACCGATGAGGCTTTTTTTGAAGATGATAATAATCAAAATACCCTACATAATTTATATCACGAAAAAACAGGCATTTTAGATGGCGAAACTGATAATGAAGTGGATTTAGTCTCAGAAGCTTATGCAGTGTGGACTAAAGCCATTAAAGCAGAGCCAAAATTGGAGAAAATTATTCCCGCTTTACCTCCTGTCGTTTATTCTACTAAAGCTTATCTACCCCAACATCGCAAACCAGCAGGCGTATTAGTTTATATTGACACACCGCAAGGTAATGATGCGATGCTCTGGTTAGATGAAGAAGGGAAAATCGTCAGTGACTCCATAGATGATATTTTTAAAATTGCCGCTTGTGAACTATCAACACCCACTTTAGAACGCAGTGATTCTCATCATGAGATTGTCAAAAAAGGCATTTATAAAATGTTGGGAGATGAAGAAAATAGCATTAGAAGCTTAGGCAGAAAAACGAGTGCCCGTTATCAAACTTATGTCCGTTTAAGCAATTATATTGAAAACAGTAATGGCGTATTAGAAGATTTTTTGGAAAAGGCGATAAAAACGATTTTTACATATCCGCTACGTGAATCTGCTGTTGATACGTTAAACTCTCATCTGAAAAATAAGGCATCCAGTGAAATGTTAGCAGCAACGGTGATCAGCTTATATCGTGATAAGAGACTTTGCGTCATTCACGACATTAATTCTGATAAAGAACCTAGGATTTTGTGTTCTTTAGGCTTAAAGCACTAATATTAAATCTTTTAAGATTAATTTAAGAATCAGCAGTTATGATACGCCCATAAATTTAATCGAAAAGGAGAATAATGCTATGAAAACACTGACAACTATCACAGTAGCAGTCATGTTATCTACTAGCACAATGCCATTATTGGCAGACTATTCCAAAGATTTTAGCGTTGCTGATGATCCACTGTATATTAAAGCATGTAGTAGTTGCCATTTTGCCTATCAACCTGGCTTAATGCCTGCTCGTTCTTGGCAAAAGATGATGCTCAATCTTGAAGAACATTTTGGAGAAAATGTTGTTGTGGAAAAGCAAAAAGCATTGACAGAGTATCTGGTAAAAAATGCGGCAGATTTTTCCAACTATAAACGTGCTGTAAAACTCATACGTTCTTTGCCAAAGGCTCAAATTCCGCTCCGTATTACGGAAATACCCTATATTATGCGTCAACATGATGAATTATTACCAGAAATGGTTCGTGGTAATCCTGATGTTAAAACCCTGAGCGAGTGCGATATATGTCACAGTGGTGCAGAACTGGGCAGTTATTCAGAAGATGATATCAATATCCCTGGATATGGTCCTTGGGATGACGATTCTTTTTCCCTTTATTTGAGCCATTTCAAGAATGATGTTGGAAAATTCTATAATGACCTTTTTATCACCAAAGTTAAAGTAAAAGGTGAAATTATTGCCATTGATGATCACTTGATTACTATCAAACCAGCTAATCTTCAACTAGACAGTGACACAATGCAAATTGACATACAACATGCAAAATTTAAGAATGGTAATCGTGCTAATTTGCGTCCAAATTCTGTTATTGAAGTTAAAGGAGGCTGGGATGGTAATCACCTTTATGCCCGTAAAGTTGAATTTGACCTTAATGCCAAAGTCAAAGGTCAAATTATTGCCATAAATGACCACTTGATTACTATCAAGCCTTACAAAATGAAAGGCATTCCACTAAACAACGATACGGTGCAAGCCGATATCCAAAATGCCGAATTTGAAGATGGCAATCATACCCATTTGCGTCAACATGCTTTTCTTAAAATTAAAGGAAATTGGGATGGCGAGCACCTTTATGCCCATGAAATTGAATTTGAAGATTAAGTGGAAAATGGTGGGCAAGAAAAACACCTTGCCTACAATATCATTTTTTAAATTTAAGTGTAGGTAACCCAACCTACAAAACTTGAGGAAATTAGCACGTTCCTTAGCTTATTCTTCTTCACCCAAAAGCCCTGAAATTGAGGTAATCAGGCCTTTTTCCAATTCAGGACGTGCTTCCTCAAATTTCAAATTGACCTTGTTTGCTGTGCTGACAATCCGTGTCCGATAGCTTTTCCAGTTGATTTCAGCGCCTGTGACTTCTTGTTGCATGGTTGTTGCCGTGCCTATGTTGGCTTGTGTACTTTGCCTTTGTCTGATGATTTCCCCTTTTTGTGGACGTTCACGCACTTGTAGGTCGGTTACC
>DAOVTJ010000130.1 GCA_030633165.1 Thiomargarita sp.
CATACTGAAAATCAACAGAATGTAAAAACAATTTGAGTTGTCCATTCATATAATCAGCAAAACTGGGCGCTTGCTCAAAAGGATCGGGAATAGAAGATAAAGGCATTCCCAAAAATTGATGCAATTTTTCATGGTTAGGCACATTTTCGGGTAAACTTCTAAGTCCATCCATATCATCAGAAAACGCGATCAAGCGCACCTTGGTATCAGGATAAGCCAGTTTAAATGCCTTAATCACAAAAGTTGTTCGAGCAACCTCGGCAAATGTCCCAATATGAGGTAATCCAGAGGGACCATAACCTGTTTCAAAAATAATGGGTTTATCTGAAATAATAGAACGCAACCGTTTTGCTTCTTGATGAGGCCATGTAACTTTAGACATTTTTTTTCTCAATTAAACCACGTAATAAATCATCTTGCAAATCTTTAATATCTTCCAAGCCAACAGAAATACGAATCAAACCATCAGTAATATTGGCAGCATCACGTTGTTCTCGTGTCAAACGCCCGTGCGTTGTGCTTCCAGGATGTGTAATTGTGGATTTCACATCACCTAGATTTCCTGTGATTGACATAATTTTTGTTGAATCAATGACACGCCAAGCTGCCTCAATTCCCCCTTTGACTTCAAATGAGACCAAACCACCAAAACGGCTTTGTTGCGTTTTAGCCAACTCATGTTGAGGATGCGATATTAAACTAGGATGATAAACATGTGCCACTGCATCCTGTTTTTCAAGCCACTGTGCTAATATCTCTGCATTATCACAATGTCGTTGCATCCGTAAATCAAGCGTTTCTAACCCCTTGAGAAATACCCAAGCATTAAACGGACTCATGCTTGGACCACCAGAGCGAAGTATGGCAAAAATATCTTTACCTACAAGACTTTCATCCCCTATTACAGCACCGCCTAAGCATCGTCCTTGTCCATCTAAATACTTAGTAGCAGAGTGAATGACAAGATCTGCACCTAAAGATAATGGTTTTTGCAATGCAGGGGTACACAAACAATTATCAACAGCGAGCAAACAATTATTAGCATGTGCTAATTGTGCTATCGCTGAAATATCTCCCAATGCCATTAAAGGATTAGAAGGTGTTTCCAAAAAAAAGAGTTTAGTATTCGGCTGAATAGCTGCTTTCCAACTATCAAGATCATTTAAAGTGACAAAGGTGGTTTTTATATCAAATTTAGATAAGATATTGTTAAATAACACCACGATTGTGCCAAAAATGCTGTGAGAAGCGACAATATGATCACCAGCTTTGAGTAAACCCAAACATGTGCTAAAAATAGCAGCCATGCCTGAAGCGGTTGCCATGCAACGCTCTCCCCCTTCTAAGCTAGCAAGACGTTCTTCAAAGGTACGTACTGTGGGATTGGTAAAACGAGAATAAATATTGCCAGGTTCCTTTTGTCCAAATCGGGCAGCAGCTTCAGCCGCATTTTTGAAAACATAGCTAGATGTCGGGAAAATAGCTTCACTATGCTCGCCCTCATGAGTACGCACTTGCCCAGCGCGTATTGCACGAGTATTAAAACTAAATTCGTTCCAATCAATCATATCTTTCTCTAGTAATTAAGTATTTAATACATTATAAACTACTTTTGTAATAATCTAAATCCCTACTTTTTATCATAAATTGATATCAGTATAAAAAATGAATTATAATGAAAAACATTATTATCAAAGGAGAGTCAAATGACCAAAACCAATCAAGCCAATGCTGTCATTATAACAGCATCACTAGGTTTCCTCAGCGCATTACTCTATTTGTTACTCTATGTCTTTAAAGATATTATTTGGTCTATTTCTGGACAAGGGGGGTGGTATTTTATTGTGCCAATTAGCATCGCCTTTATCATGTCTTACATACATGGCGCTTTTGTCAATCATTTTTGGGATGTTTTAGACATTAAACCAAATCCTATGAGGAGCTAATTTAAATGGAACTATTTTTTGATCTTCAATTAACTAGTGTACTTTTTTTGTTATTTGTTGGTTTTGTTGGCGGATTAGTGAGTGGCTTTATCGGTGCAGGCGGTGCTTTTCTGTTTACACCAGCTATGATGAGTCTTGGTATTCCTGCTATTGTTGCAGTCGCAAGTAATTTGTGTTATATGTTTCCTAAAGCCTTACAAGGTGGTTTAAAACGTATAAAATATGGGCAGGTAGATGTAAAATTAGGCGCAATCATGGGACTGTCAGCAGTGGTTGGTGTCATTTCTGGTGCAATAATCCAAATGGAAATTAAACATGCCCTGGGAAATGCGGGGTCAAATGTTTATGTTTCGTCAGTTTTTGTGGTTATCTTGGCTATTCTCGGTGCTTATGCCCTAAAGAGTGCTTGGAAACTTTATAAATTACCTGGGCGCCAAGATGATAAAGAACATCCTATTAATAAACTCTCGCTTTGGGTACAATCCATCCACATTCCTGGAACAATGGTGTATTTTCGTAGTATTGACACTAAAATCTCTATATTATTTGTTCTTCCCCTTGGATTTGCTGTCGGTTTATTGGCGGGTACTATTGCACTCAGTGGATTTGTCGGTGTAACAGTCACAATGTACCTATTAGGTGTTCCAGGATTAATGGCATCCGCGACTGAATTAATGATCGCCTTTGCCATGGGAATAGGAGGGACAATTATATATGCACTAAATGGTTTTGTTGATATTTCTTTGGCAATGATTATCCTTGCAGGTTCACTGTTTGGAGTACAATTAGGAGTGGTCAGCACTACTTATGCCAAAGATTATATGGTTAAAATAGTCATGGGCGTGCTTATGATATTGATTACGCTCAGTTTATGTTTCAAACTTCCTGTATATATCTCTGATATGGGATACACATTAAGTGAAAGTACAGTGACTATTTTAAACTATACGAGTTTCACAATATTATTAGTAGCTTTAGTAACAGGGACTATCATTATCCTATACACTTTCTTTCAAGGAAGACGACAAAGTGCTAAAGCACTCGCTTTAGCAAAAGATGAACAAGCAATTGCTCCAATATCTGAACCAGAATACTTTCCAACATCAGCAAAACAATTATCACCGACAGGACGATTTGAAAAGATTATGCTTGTGACGGATAATTCTGGATTTAGTGCAGCAGCAACACGTGAAGGCATCCGACTAGCCCAAAGAACTGAAGGGTATTTATCCGTAATGTCTGTCGTTGTCACTAATTCAGAGCATGAATCCTTAGCAAGAGAACTGATTGAAAAAGAAAACCATGAAGCTATTTTTGACTTAGAAACCGTCAAAAATCTTGCTAATGAGGCTGGTGTTGATTGTAATGTCCATTTACGTCGTGGTATAGAAATTTACCAAGAAATTGTTGATGAAGCAGAAGTAAATCGGGTCGATCTCATTGTCATGGGACGCAGAGATTATACTGGATTTATGCGAGTGATAATGCGTAGTAGCACAGCCAAAGTTATTGGATATGCCCATTGTAGTGTTTTAGTTGTACCAAAAACAGCAAAAATTGAAGGCAAAAAGATTTTATTAGCAGTTGATGGAACACGTTATAGTGATACAGCGGCTAGTACAGTAATGAGTTTAGCAAAACATATTCATTCATCTGTGTTAGTAATTTCTATTACTGCTATTGCTCATGAAGAGAAGCGACACCAAGACAGCCTAAAAGAAGTCAAACGGATAGAAAGCTTTTTAAGTCAAGAAGGCATTGATGTGGAAGGAAAAGTGCTTAGCGGAAACCCAGCTGATACTATTTTAGAATTTGCGAAAGCTAAGAATGTCGATTTGATTGTCATGGGTAGTCATGGTCACACAGGGCTAAATAAAATGCTTTTAGGTAGTGTTTCAGATCGTGTTATTGCATCATCAGAATGTGCAACTTTAGTTGTTAAAGCAGCCTAGTAAAAACTCTCCCTTCCTTTTGGAAGGGATAAGGGATCAGATGAAAAACAATCAAATCATTTTATTGACTATAATAGTCTTTTTAATTGTTCTATTTTTCATATTAGATGTACAACACTACATGACACTTGAATATTTTCAAGTACAGCGCAGTGAAATCATTTCGTTTTATGACGTCCATCCTTGGCAAACGATGCTCATTTTCTTTGCGATGTATATTATTATGACTGGACTGTCATTACCAGGCGCTACCTTATTGACCCTTATTGCAGGCGCTCTTTTTGGTTTATTAGTTGGGACAATTCTCGTCTCATTTGCCAGCAGTATTGGAGGAACATTGGCATTTTTATTTTCTCGATATTTATTCAAAGATGCCATTCAAAAACGGTTCAAGCAACAATTAACACCCATTAATCGCGGCATCGAAAAAGAGGGAGCCTTTTATTTATTTACATTACGCTTAGTACCCATTTTCCCTTTTTTTATCATTAACTTAGCAATGGCTTTAACACCAATTAAAACTTGGACATTTTATTGGGTTAGTCAAATTGGAATGTTATTAGCGACAATTATCTATGTTAATGCTGGGATGCAAATAAATAATATCGAATCTTTGGGCGATATTTTATCACAGAACCTAATATTTTCTCTTATATTAATAGGTATATTCCCCCTCATTGCCAAAAAAGTGCTCAACTATATAAAAGCGTCAAAAAAGAAAGATTTCTTTGAATAATTAATATCAAGCAACCAAATCTCTATCACTAAAAGGAAAACGCTGATCACCAATTTGCTGATAATCTTCATGTCCTTTACCAGCAATTAAAATAAAATCACCAATAAGCGCATTTTGTAGAGCATAATGAATCGCCTGTTTTCGATCTGGGATCACCGAATCAGGTTTAGGGCAACCTTGTAGAATATCATCAATAATAGCTTGAGATGATTCATAGCGTGGATTATCATCTGTTAAAATAACTTTATCAGCAAAAGCCTGTGCGACTTTGCCCATTAAGTGACGTTTTCCCCGATCACGATCACCGCCACACCCAAACACACACCATAAATTACCTTTTAAATGTTTACGCAAAGCCAACAAAGTTTTTTCCAAAGCATCAGGTGTATGAGCATAATCAATGATTATCGTTGCTTGATGTTCTTGTCCAAATCGTTCCATCCTGCCAGGAACAGCAGGAAGATGAGTTAATTGACTAAGAAGTTTTGACAAAGAAAAACCCATACTAAGTAAAACTGTGAGTGCTGCTATAACATTACTCACATTAAATTCTCCAAACCACGGACTATATAATTCTCCTTTTCCCCACGGTGTAAAAATATCTATCTGACAACCCAGCTTATCGTAGGTGCGTATATTGGCATAAACATCAGCATTCTTATTATGAAGACTATATGTAATCGCATGCGGTGCCAAAAGGCTTTGACCAAAAGTATCATCAATATTAATCACCGCTCTTTTTAATGGCATTTTAAATAATTTTCGTTTAGCCTCAGCATAAGCTTTCATCGTTTGATGATAATCCAAATGATCACGGCTTAAATTAGTCAACACTGCTATTTCAAAATTAATCCCATTAACACGTCCTTGTGTTAAAGCATGCGATGACACCTCCATCACCGCATACTCTGTTTGTAACTGCGCTAATAAAGCTTGTAAATGGATTGCATCGGGAGTTGTATGACTTCCAGCTTGTAATGCACCATAAATACCATACCCTAAAGTGCCAATCAAACCACATCGTGTATAATTATCCAAAAGATAAGCAATAACATGCGTTACCGAAGTTTTGCCATTAGTCCCTGTTACACCAATAATTCGCATTTTGCGGGAGGGATAATTATAAAAACGTGCAGCAATTTCTCCCACTTCTTGAGATAAATTGGGCAGAGACAGACAAGGAATTTTGCCCTCTAATATTTCAAAACTGCGAAGTTCTGCATCTTTAAGTACCGCTATAGCACCATTTTGTATAGCCGACTTAATATAAATCTCACCATCTGTTTTTGTCCCAGGAAGGGCGAAAAATACATTTCCTGGTTGCACAGCACGACTATCTAAGCTTAAACCAGTGACTGGGCAATCAAAATCGGAAAGTAGCTTGTGTATTAATAATTCATTTAAAAGCATTATGTAAAAAATTAATCTAAATTATGATAAGGTTTATCATATAAAAATCACAATTCTAAATTTAAAATGATAACACTTAATTTAAGTGAAATAGCACACGGTGCTATCCTCTCAGGAGAAAACATTAAATTTACAAGTTGCAGTATAGATACTCGCAACCTCCAACCAGGCGCACTTTATGTCGCTCTCCGTGGAGAGCGTTTTGATGGACATGATTTCATCAAAGCTGCCCAACAACAAGGGGCAAGTGCTATCATGGTTGATAAACCAGTGATATCTAACTTACCCACCATACATGTTGCTGATACGCGCAAAGCCTTGGGAGAATTAGCCCATTTATGGCGGAAACGTTTTGAATTGCCCCTAGTTGCCATTACAGGCAGTAACGGTAAAACAACCACCAAAGAAATGCTTCGTGCTATTTTTACCCTTCAAGCCACAGATATTTTAGCTACCCAAGGTAATTTCAATAATGATATCGGTGTACCTTTAACACTTTTTAACTTACATGCCAAACATCGCTATGCTATTATTGAAATGGGCGCAAATCATGCCAATGAAATCGCTGATTTAAGCAAAATTGCACAACCCACTTGTGCCACCATCACACAATGTGCTCCCGCCCATCTTGAAGGTTTTGGTAGTATTAAAGGCGTTGCCCTCGCTAAAGGTGAGATTTTTTCAAACCTACAAGCCAATGGAATAGCGGTTATCAATAATGATGATACTTATGCCAAACTCTGGCATGAATTAGCCGCTTCACATACAATCAATACTTTTGCATTAAATAATAGTGCTGATGTGACAGCAAGAAATATCAACTTAAATGAAGAGAGTAGTGATTTTACTTTACAAACCCAAAGCGGTGATATCGCAATTCACCTCCCCTTACCAGGGCAACATAACATAATGAATGCTTTAGCCGCCAGTACTTGTGCATTAGCTTGCGATAGCACACTAAATGCCATACAACAAGGCTTGCAAAACATGCAAGCTGTGAAAGGACGTTTGCAACGATATGCAGGCATCAAAGGTATGACACTGATTGATGATACCTACAATGCCAATCC
>DAOVTJ010000119.1 GCA_030633165.1 Thiomargarita sp.
ATTTCACGGTGATTATAGGCAATCCACCATACAATGCAGGACAGGCTGATGAGAATGACAATAATAAGAATAGGAAATATGTGACGATTGATGGTCGAGTTAGAGAAACTTATGCCAAAGATTCCAAAGCTACGAGTGTGAGTAAATTGAATGACCCTTATGTCAAGGCTATTCGATGGGCTTCTGATAGGATAGAGGACGAAGGAATTGTGGCTCTGGTGACCAATAATAGCTTCTTAGATAGTATATCTTTTGATGGAATGCGTAAACATCTTGAACAGGATTTCTCATCGGTATATGTGTTGGATTTGGGAGGCAATGTTCGTCAGAATCCAAAGTTATCAGGCACAACGCATAATGTATTTGGTATCCAAGTCGGTGTAAGTATCAACCTGTTTGTTAAGACAAAAGGCAGTACAGGCTGCGATATCTTCTATGCGAGAGTCGGTGAAGATTGGAGGAAGGAAGCCAAGTATGATTACTTAAATAAGAGACAACATCTGAATAAAGTTGATTGGAAGCAGATAACACCAGATAAGAAGCAAACATGGCTCACAGAGGGCTTACACGCCGAATTTGATACCTTCTTACCTTTGGGAACTAAGGAGGCTAAGAAGGTTAAAGGAGAGGCTGAAGGTGTTATATTCAAGACATATAGTTTGGGTGTGGCAACACATCGTGATTCTTGGGCATATAATTTTAATCAAGAGAACCTTGCAACTAAGATGCAATGTTGCATTGATAGTTACAATGAACAAGTTGAGAAGTGGATAAAGAGAGAGGATAAAGAAGCGAAGATTGATGATTTCGTGATGTATGATGATACACGACTAAGTTGGAGTAGAGATTTAAAATTGGATTTAAAGAGAGGGAGAAATTCTAAATTTCAAGTTGAACAAATACGAAAATCTCTATACCGTCCATTTACAAGCTCCAATCTATATTTTGACAGAATAATGAATGAGGAGGTTTATCAATTCCCATCAATATTCCCAACACCAGAATCAGAGCAAGAGAATATGGTGATATGTGTGCCATCTGCTGGTTCAAAACAAGTGGTATTTTTTATAAGCAATATCATCCCTGATTTAAATCTTTTTGCAGGTTCAACTCCAAATCAATCCTTCCCATTCTACACCTACACCGATGGCAAACGCACCGAAAACATCACAAATTGGGCTCTAAAACACTACCAAATCCACTACAAAGCCCCTGAAATCACCAAACTTGACATATTCTATGCAATATATGCTATCCTACACCAATCTCATTATCGTACCAAATATGCACTGAATCTAAAACGAGAGCTGCCAAGATTACCTATGCTTCCAGAATTCAAGAAATATGCCGAAGCTGGTGAAAAGTTAGCAGACTTACATCTCAACTATGAATCAAAATCACCGTATCCTCTCAAGATTGTTGAGAATCAGAAAGTACCCTTCTCTATGAAGGTAGAGAAAATGAAGCTGTCTAAAGATCAGAGCAAGATAATTTACAATGATTTTCTTACCTTAGAAGGTATTCCAGAGGCAGTATATGACTACAAATTAGGTAATCGCTCTGCACTTCACTGGATTATTGACCAGTATAAAGTTAAAAAGGATAAGAGAAGTGGAATTGTCAACGACCCTAATCGAGAAGATGACACATATATACTGGAACTCATAAAGAAGGTAATCACCGTGAGTTTAGAGACAGTAGAGATTGTAGAGGGATTGAAATAGCCTGTGGAATGGTGGGCAAGATAAACCCTTGCCCACCCTACGAAGATATTTTGAAATGGCATTTGTTTTTCTTGTCCCTTTTTGAGGCTAAAATCAAAAAAATGAACATTATGAATGTTAATACTCTCTTTAGCCGCCTACAAGCGCAAAATCCACATCCTAAAACGGAACTCAATTATAATACGCCATTTGAATTATTGATAGCGGTGATGCTTTCTGCACAAGCAACAGATAAAAGTGTTAATAAAGCCACCGTATCATTATTTAAAATCGCAAATACCGCTTCAATGGTATTAGATTTAGGTGAAGAAAAGCTACGAACTTATATCAAAACTATTGGTTTATATAATACTAAAGCTCGTCATATCATAAAAACTTGTGAAATCCTGCTCTCAGAGCATAATGGTATCGTACCGCATGAACGTATCGCATTGGAAGCTTTACCAGGTGTCGGTAGAAAAACCGCTAATGTTATTTTAAATACAGTTTTTGGGCAACCGACTATTGCTGTTGATACTCATATTTTTAGATTAGCTAATCGAACAGGTTTAGCACCTGGTAAGACAGTGACTCAAGTTGAAAAGCAATTATTAATTAATGTACCCAATAAATTTAAACAAAATGCACATCATTGGTTGATTTTACATGGACGTTATATCTGCACCGCGCGTCAGCCAAAATGTAAACAATGTGTTATTATAAATTTGTGTGAATATACAAACAAAAATCAATGACTCCAACATGGCAACCCACCGCTAATTTAGACACCTTACGTCTGCGGGCGACTTTATATAATCAAATTCGTGATTTTTTTAAATCTCACCAAGTGTTAGAAGTAGAAACACCGATACTTTCAGCAGGTTGTGTTCCTGATCCCATGATTGAACCTTTTCACATAGATGACAAGCATTGGTTTTTACATACTTCACCAGAATTAGCTATGAAACGGCTATTAGCAGCAGGTAGTGGAGCGATTTTTCAAATTACTAAAGTTTTTCGTGAAGAAGAAAAAGGGCGATGGCATAATCCTGAATTTACCCTATTAGAATGGTATCAGCCTGGCTTTAGTCAAGATGATTTAATTCAAGAAGTCAATGAATTACTACAAATATTATTGCATTGCCCTCCTGCTGAATGTTTAACTTATTGCGGTGTATTTGAAAAATACACTGGGTTACATCCTTTGCATAGTCCATTATCTGCTTTTCAAGACTATGCCGCCAAATTTGGTTTACAAGATTTGGATCGTGATACTTGCTTACAACTCATTTTGTCTCATGAAATTGAACCTCATTTAGGACAAAATTGTCCCACTGTAATCAAAGATTTCCCAGCTACCCAAGCCGCTTTAGCCCGTAAATGTGTAGATAATCCACAATTAGCTGAACGTTTTGAAGTTTATGTGCAAGGCATTGAATTAGCCAATGGTTTTTATGAACTCACTGATCCTGTTGAACAACGCCAACGTTTTGAACAAGAATTAGCCAAAAGACAATCCCTCAATTTGCCAACTTATCCACTAGATGAACGATTTCTAGCCGCTTTAGCCTCTGGTTTACCTGATTGTGCAGGCGTTGCCCTTGGTTTAGATCGTTTATTAATGTTAATAGCGGATGTTTCCCATATTAACGAAGTCTTGGCTTTTCCTGTAGACTATGCATAATGAAATTACTTGCTATTGATACTTCCACAGAAGCCTGTTCCTGTGCTTTATATATAGATGGAGAAATCCAAAATCGCTCTGTTATTGCCCCTCGTCAACATGCTGCCTTAATTTTACCAATGGCAGATGAATTGTTGCAGGCTGCAGATTTAAAACCAAATCAATTAGATGTCTTAGCTTTTGTACGAGGTCCAGGTAGCTTTACAGGACTTCGTATTACATGCGGTGTTGCCCAAGGAATTGCTTTTGCAGCGGATATCCCTGTTATCCCTATTTCATCTTTAGCCACATTAGCACAAGCGGCAAATATTGAATATGGTGCAAAAAATGTATTAGCTGCGATTGATGCACGAATGAAGGAGATCTATTGGGGAGGCTATCGGCTTGATAATGAAGGGATTATGCGTTGTGAACTTGATGAAATTGTTTGTCAACCCGAGAAAATTAGTTTACCAACAACAGGAAAATGGTATGGCACAGGGACAGGATGGACAACTTATGCCACACAATTATCTACCATTGTGGGAAATTTGTTACACCATTATCAGGGAGAGAGATATCCCCAAAGTCATGCTATGATTCCTTTAGCATTAGCAGCATTTAAAGAAGGTAAAATTGAATCTGCAGAAAATGCTTTACCAGTTTATTTAAGAAATAAAGTAGTTAATATAGCCAGAGGTAACCCTCCTGGCATTCTTTGAATTTTAGTTTTGTATTTTTTCTAATTATGCTTTCCACAATTGCCATAGTAGGTCGTCCGAATGTCGGAAAATCTACATTATTTAATGCTTTAACAAAAACCCGTGATGCTTTGGTTGCTGATCAACCTGGTTTAACCCGTGATAGAAAATTTGGAAAAGGGCGTGTCGGTGCCCAAGAATATTGGTTAATTGACACAGGCGGACTGGCTGAAAAAGATAATGCGATTCTTGAACATATCACTCAACAAGCCGAAATAGCCATACAAGAAGCCGATTGTATCTTATTTCTGGTTGATGGGAGAGCAGGTTTAAGTGCCGCCGATGAGAATATTGCTCAAAGTTTACGTCAATTTAATACACCTATTCATTTAGTCCTTAATAAAACAGAAGGCTTACAACGAGACATAGTAAGCACTGATTTTCATCGCTTAGGCTTTGAAAATATTCATACCATTTCTGCCGCCCACCGTCGCGGTATTGAAAGCTTGATGGGCAAAGTATTATCAACTTTTCCTCAAGAAGAGACGGAAGAAACGGAAGAAACACCTGAAGCAGGCATAAAAGTTGCCATTCTTGGTCGTCCCAATGTAGGTAAATCCACCCTTGTTAATCGCATGTTAGGCTATGAACGTGTGATCACTTTTGATCAACCTGGCACAACACGTGATAGTATTTTTATCCCATTTGAACGCGATGGACAATTATATACACTGATAGATACTGCAGGCGTAAGACGACGTGCTAAAGTCTGTGAAACAATCGAAAAATTCAGTGTGATTAAAGCCTTACAAGCCATTGATTCAGCGAATGTTGTGATTATGCTATTAGATGCTCGCGAAGGCATGACTGACCAAGATGCTAACTTATTGGGTCATGTACTTGATGCTGGGCGTGCTTTAGTGATTGCAGTTAATAAATGGGATGGTTTAGACCAAACACATAAAGAACAAGTGCGTTATAATTTAACTCGAAAATTGCATTTTATTGATTTTGCCAAAGTTCATTTTATTTCAGCCTTACATGGTAGCGGTGTTGGAAATTTATTTGGCTCTGTTCAAGCAGCTAATACTGCAGCCCATTGTAGAATTAATACTGCCCGTTTAAATCAAGTTTTAGAACACGCCATTAGTACACATGCCCCGCCATTAGTTCGTGGAAGACGGGTTAAATTACGCTATGCGCATCAAGGCGGACATAATCCACCTATATTTGTGATTCATGGCAATCAAGTCAAATCGTTACCTGGCGCTTATAAACGCTATTTAATTAATAAATTTCGTGAAACTTTTGCATTAGAAGGCACGCCTATTTATTTAGAATTGAAACAAGGCGAGAATCCTTATGAAGGACGCAAAAATCTTCTAACACAGCGCCAAGTTAAACAACGCCAACGCTTAATACGATATGTGAAGAAAAAATGATTACATCAATTTAAAAACAATAGGAACAGTCACCCAAGCAGTCACCCGTTGTCCCTCTTTTTTTGCTGGAATAAAACGCCATTTACTTTGAACTTGATGAATAGCAGCTTTATCTAATCGACTAAAGCCGCTGGTTCTTTTGATTTTTATCAGTTCAACGCTACCTTTTTTATTGACTTTAAGTTTTAGCAAGACAATCCCTTCTTCACCGCGACGTCTTGACAGTCTTGGATAAGGAGGGTGTGGATTATATTGATATGATGGTGGTATTGTGACAGGGGCTTTTATCTTTGAATAATGAGTTCTTTGATATTGTTTTGGCTTATCTGTTGGTGTAGCCTCTACTTTTTGCCTAAGAGTTGCCACTTTTATCTTTGATTTTTGGTAATGAGTTCTTTTATATTGTTTTGGCTTATCTGTTGGTGTAGCCTCTACTTTTTGCCTAAGAGTTGCCACTTTTATCTTTGATTTTTGGTGATGAGTTCTTTTATATTGTTTTGGCGTAGATTTGACTTTTCTCCGTGTTTTGACAGGAAGAGTCACTATTTTTTTGGTAATTTTTCTTTTAAGAACCGATTTTTTCCTCTTTTGTTTTAATTTTTTAACCTGTTTTATTTTTTTAGGTATTTTTAGCACAGCAGGCGGTGTAATCAAACTCACCATAATGGGTTTAAGCTGTTTAGGCATTGGCTTTGGTGGTGTAAGTTGCATCACCTGCCAAAATCCCAAAAGATGTAATGCCAATACTGCCAACAAAATTGGTATAGATTTCATTATTTTCATTTTACTTTAAATTCAATCGCATATTTTTTGATTCGATATAACAAAGTATCTCGCGTCAAACCTAATAATCGTGCAGCTTGACTGCGATTACCATACGTTTTATACAAAGCTTGATTAATCATTGAAATTTCCAAGCTTTGCAAATTAATTCCAGTATCAGGCAAAGTAAATTTTTCAATTTGTGGTCTCACCGCACGATATTCAGAGGGTAAATGCGTTGGTTCAATTGTTTTTCCACTCAATAAAATAAGCATGCGTTCACAAAAATTATGTAATTCTCGAATATTACCAGGCCATTTATAATGATGTAATTGCTTTAGTGTCGCTTTAGAATAAGACGGACAGGGTAAATCATAGTGTTGAGATAATTTTTTTGTAAAAGTATGTAATAGCATCTCTAAATCACTCAAACGTTCACGTAAAGGTGGTAATTCTAAAGGCACAATATTTAAACGATAAAATAAATCTTGCCTAAATTTTCCTTGTTGTACGGCTTGATATAAATCAAGATTTGTTGCTGCTAATATACGTGTATTAACCTTATCTAAATGTGTTTTACCAATAACTTGACACTCACCCGTTTCTAAAAAGCGTAATAACTTAGCTTGAATATTGAGTGGCAATTCTCCAATTTCATCAAAAAATAATGTCCCACCATTTGCCGCTTGTACACGTCCCTGCTGATCAGCAAATGCCCCAGTAAATGATCCCTTTCGATGCCCAAATAATTCAGATTCAGCCAAATTTTCTGGTAAAGCGGCACAATTTATGGCAATAAATGGTTTTTGTGCGCGATGACTATGATAATGCATAGCTTGTGCCAAACATTCTTTACCAGTCCCACTTTCACCCAAAATAAGAACGGTGACATCTGTGGAGGCAGTTAGGCGGGCAGCACGTATCACAGTGAGAAAATTTGCGGCATGTCCTAATAAATTATTGAAGAAATATGACATATTATTAATATATAAATGCATTAAATAACACAAAAATAGGTGAAATCACACACTTCTATTTTTGAATAGGAAAGGATATTTTATATCTTATTGAAATATAAGGTAATTTTTTTTTGGTATAAAGAGTGCAAGGTATGCCTCGTATTTACAATATAACAGATAACTATGAACCGTAAACCAATTATTTTCAGTATTATTATTTTAACACCAATGGCATTAATTGCAGAAGAAGCCACTATACTTGCTCCTGTGACTGTTGAAGGAGAGCGGGTTGTAGAACCAGGTATTTCTTACAAAGAGATAAGAAATACATTTAAACCCTCTGCAGATGGCGGAGATTTTTTACGTCATATCCCTGGCGTCTCAGGGGTACGAATGGGTGGACATGGCATTGATCCTATTATTCGTGGACAAAGTCAAACACGACTTAATATTTTGCTAGATGG
>DAOVTJ010000152.1 GCA_030633165.1 Thiomargarita sp.
CGAGCATTTAAATGCTGGCCAAGATGTAGTTGCAAAACAAGCTGGAAATGGATCCCTTTCAGAACCACTTAATTGCCCGCGATTTTCTGGAAAAAAATGCAGAACACTTGTCCCTACCGAACCGATAGATGATTCTTCTCAAGGAAGGTTAATTATAAGGCAAGAAGCTGGATTTGCTCCTGCTAATAAGTTCGAAGTTGCACATCACCGATGTATTTTTGCAGAAATGCTAAAAAAAGCACTAACTAAGTAGACGATAATCCGTCTTCGGCGTATTTTACCATCGTCAAACATCGCAAACGCTCTGCCGTTGCACGCCATATTTTTGTGTGCTACCATCCCCCTCCTAACAACTAATCATTTGCATTATGGCACTTTCATCTAATCCATTTGGATTTTCACACTTTATAGAAAATCTGAATATTATCTCTTTATCTATTATTTTTATACTATTATTTATGTCGGTGTTGTCGTGGTATCTTATTATTACTAAAACACTTCAATTATGGTTCACCGTTTGGCGTTCAAATCGGATTGTTAAAGTATTTTGGAATACGTCTTCATTGACAGAAATATTGCATTTTAAATCAAAGGATCCTTTTTCGCTTCTCGCTAAACAAGGCATTAATGCGGCATTTTATTATAAAAAACGCACTAAAATAGAAAATATTTGTTCACAAAGTGAATTTCTTACCCGAAACTTGAAGCGCGCGATCAATGAAGAGACAGCACAGCTCAATTCAGGCTTAACGATCTTAGCAACGGTGGGTAGCACCGCGCCTTTTGTTGGCTTATTAGGTACGGTGTTGGGTATTTATGATGCATTGATTACGATTAGTACGCAAGGCAGTGCTTCCTTAGATACTGTTGCCGCACCAGTGGGAGAGGCTTTGATTATGACAGCTTTTGGATTAGCCGTTGCAATTCCAGCTGTGTTAGCATATAACGCCATATTGCGAAGCAATCGTGTTTATTTGAATAAATTACAAGGGTTTGCTCATGATCTTCATACCTGTCTCAACACAGGGGCTCGTATTGATTTGAAAAAAATCAACCAAAAAGAGATTGAAATGACTTTTGAAGGAAAAACAGCATAATGACTTTTGACAATGATGATTCAAATAGTGAACCTTTATCAGAGATTAATATTATTCCATTTGTAGATGTCATGTTAGTCTTATTGATTTTGTTTATTATTACAGCCCCTTTATTAACCCCAAATGCTGTTAAAATTGAGTTACCTAAAGCCTCTAGCCAAAAAATTTCTGATAAACCCAATAAAATCGTTTTGGCTATTGATAAGAAAGGCGGACTTTTTTGGAATGATAAATCTATCACCGAACAAGAATTTCATCTTCGCTTAAAGCAAGCTGCTCCAAAAAATCCTGAATTACATCTTCGTGCTCATAAAGAAACACAATATCAAAGAATAGCAGAAATTATGTCAGCCGCACAAAATGCTGGGATTAATCGTTTAGGCTTTATTACTGATCCCCGTTGAATGATTTTTCTTTAAATACACTAATAATAATGAAATTGCTGCAGGTGTAATTCCCTGAATCCGTGATGCTTGCCCCACCGTGCTTGGGCGATGTTCTATCAATTTTTGTCGTACTTCATTTGAAAGCCCCAAGATTTTTGTATAATCCATATTATTTGATAATATCGTTTCTTCATATCGGCGCTGTCGTGCAATTTCTACCTCTTGACGTTCAATATATCCGCTATATTTTTGTTGTATTTCAATTTGTTGTTGAACATCTAAAGGCACATTCTGATTTGCGACTGCAGATAAACGTAGTAAATGCTTATAAGTCACTTCAGGACGACGTAATAAATCTAAACAGGTGATTTCACGGCGTATTGTCGTGATTTCAAGTGCACTTTCATCTGTAGGATGAACCCATAATTGACTTAAACGTTGTTTTTCTGCTTCAATTGCAGCTCTTTTAGTATCAAAAGCTTGCCATTGTGCCTCTCCAACTAATCCTAATAGCCTTCCTTTTTCAGTTAAACGTAAATCAGCATTATCTTCACGCAATAATAAACGATATTCTGCGCGACTAGTAAACATACGATAAGGCTCTTTTGTTCCTCGTGTACATAAATCATCAATGAGTACACCGATATATGCTTGATCACGACGCGGTGTCCAAGGTGTTTCACCTTGTACTTGTCTAGCAGCATTCATACCTGCAATTAATCCTTGGGCAGCTGCCTCTTCATAACCTGTTGTACCATTGATTTGTCCCGCAAAAAATAGTCCTTTAATCACTTTTGTTTCCAAGCTTGGCTGCAAATCACGAGGATCAAAAAAGTCATATTCAATTGCATAACCTGGGCGTGTGATATGGGCATTTTCAAAACCTTTTATCGAACGCACTAAAGCTAATTGAATATCAAAGGGTAAACTAGTCGAAATACCATTAGGATAAACTTCAAAAGTCTCTAAACCTTCAGGCTCAACAAAAATTTGATGTGAATTTCTATCACTAAAGCGTACTATTTTATCCTCAATAGAAGGGCAATAACGGGGACCAATACTGTCAATAACACCCGTATACATTGGAGAGCGATCTAATCCACCACGAATAATATCATGTGTTTTTTCATTAGTATGGGTGATATGACAAGGCACTTGGCGCGGATGTAAGCTTGCATCACCAGAAAATGTTGGCACTGGGTTATCTCCTGGCTGCGCTTCTATCTTTGAATAGTCTAAACTTCGACTATCTAAACGGGGCGGTGTACCTGTTTTCAGACGATTCACACGAAGAGGTAATTCACGTAAACGTTGTGCCAAAAGAGTTGCAGGTGGATCTCCAGCCCGTCCGCCTGGATAATGGCTTAAACCAATATGAATTAATCCCGCTAAAAAAGTACCTGTTGTCAACACGACAGTTGGTGCCAAAAAACGGATACCATCTTGTGTAACAGCACCGATAACCCGATCATTTTCCACAATTAAATCATCAACAGATTGTTGAAATAATTTTAAATTATCTTGTGTTTCAATAGTTTTCCGAACAACAGCTTTATATAAGATACGATCTATTTGTGCACGTGTTGCACGAACAGCGGGACCTTTTTTAGAATTAAGAATACGAAATTGGATACCTGCTTGATCCGCAGCACGCCCCATTAAACCACCCAAAGCATCAATTTCTTTAACTAAATGACCTTTACCAATACCACCGATAGCGGGATTACAGGACATTTGACCCAATGTTTCAACATTATGAGTCAATAAAAGGGTACGTACACCGAGTCGTGCGGCTGCAAGAGCAGCTTCGGTGCCAGCATGTCCACCACCGATGACGATGACATCAAAATATTCGGGATAATCCATATTATTTACATCAATTATCAGTTAAATTTATGGTAAACTTAGTCTAACACAAACATCATATTCAAAAATCTATGCCAAAAACTACTTATTTATCAGATTATCAGCCACCTGATTATCGTGTCGAGTCAATTGCTCTACATTTTGATTTGCATGAAACCAAAACAATTGTTAAATCAAAATTATCAATCCAAAAAAGGAATAATACACCTTTGACACTAAATGGTGAAAATTTAAAACTTAATTCAATCACCGTTAATGGAAAATTGTTATCTTTTAGTGAATATACCTTAAATAATGAACATTTGATTCTCGATAATCTTCCAGAATCCTTTGAATTAGCAATAGAAACAGAAATTAATCCACAAGCGAATACTGCTTTAAGTGGTTTATATCTTTCTAGTGGTAATTTTTCTACGCAATGCGAAGCTGAAGGATTTCGACGTATCACTTATATGCTTGATCGTCCTGATGTTATGGCGCGTTATACAACAACGATTGTTGCAAATAAAGCCAAATATCCCGTTTTACTGTCTAATGGTAATTTACACGAGAGTGGCGAAATAGATGCAACACGTCATTGGGCAACATGGGAAGATCCTTTTCCTAAACCCACTTATTTATTTGCCCTAGTTGCTGGCGATTTAGGCAAAATTGAAGAACAATTCATTACCAAATCATGGCGGGAAGTCACTTTACAAATTTATGTGCAACCGCACAATATTAATAAATGTCAACATGCGATGACATCCTTGAAAAAAGCAATGCGATGGGATGAAGAAGTCTATGGGCGTGAATACGATTTAGGGATTTTTATGGTCGTAGCAGTTGATGATTTCAATATGGGTGCAATGGAAAATAAAGGGCTCAATATTTTTAACTCTAAATATGTCCTTGCTAAGCCAGATACTGCAACAGATAGTGATTACGAAGGGATAGAAAGCGTAATTGCGCACGAATATTTTCATAATTGGTCAGGGAATCGTGTGACATGCCGAGATTGGTTTCAATTAAGTTTGAAAGAGGGCTTTACTGTTTTTCGAGATCAAGAATTTAGTGCTGATATGACTTCACGCGGTGTTAAACGTATTCATGATGTCAATATTTTACGCACACATCAATTTAAAGAAGATGCTAGCCCAATGGCACATCCTATTCGCCCCGAATCCTATCTTGAAATTGATAATTTTTATACAGTCACCATTTATGAAAAAGGGGCTGAAGTTGTGCGTATGTTGCACTATTTATTAGGTGCAGAAAAGTTTCGCAAAGGCACCGATTGTTATTTTGAACGACATGATGGTCAAGCGGTAACGACTGAGGATTTTGTAAAGGCTTTAGAAGATAGTAATCAAATAGATTTGACCCAATTTCGTTTGTGGTACTCTCAAGCAGGAACGCCTGAAGTAGAAATTAGCCGTATTTATAATAAGTCGGCAAAAACATATACTTTAACAGTTAAACAAGGACAACAGCCTTTTCATATTCCTTTGGCGATTGGTTTATTAGATCAACAAGGCAAAGATATGCCCTTACAATTGCAAGGAGAATCGACTGCCGTTCAAGGCACACGAGTCTTGCAAATTACCAGGGCTATACAAACATTTAGCTTTCAAAATATCACAGAACAGCCGATTCCCTCTATCCTGCGAGGATTTTCTGCGCCAATTAAAGTCAAAATGGATTTAAGTGATGATGAACGTTGTTTCTTAATGAAACATGATAGTGATGATTTTAATCGGTGGGATGCTGGACAACAATTGGCGGTAAAAATCATGCTCCAATTGCTTAAAGTATCTGAACAAAATCTCCCTCAAACGTTTATTGATGCTTTTCAAGAAATTTTAAATCACAAGACATTGGATAAGGCGTTAGCAACACAAGCGATGACTTTACCCTCTGAAAGTTATCTAGGTGAATTTTTGGATACGATTGATCCTGTGGCTATTCATAAGGTACGACGTTTTATGCGTCAAACCATTGCACAGCATTTAAGTGAAGATTTATTGAAGGTTTACCACAATAATTCTGCAAATACAGTTAAGCAGAGAAGCCTAAAAAATATCTGTTTGAGTTATTTAATGGAACTAAATAATGAAGAGATCATAAAATTGTGTTATCAACAATTTCTTGATAGCAACAATATGACTGATGTCATAGCGGCATTGAAACCTTTATCAAATACAGATTGTCCAGAGCGGGAAGCTGCTTTAATGCACTTTTACAAACAATGGAAACATGAGCCCTTAGTTGTGGATAAATGGCTGACTATTCAAGCTACTTCTCACTTACCTGGTACTTTAACACAAGTTAAAAGCCTCATCCAACATGATGCTTTTAATATCAAAAATCCAAATAAAATACGTGCTTTAATTGGCGCATTTGCACAAAATCACGTACAATTTCATGATATTAGCGGTGTAGGTTATGACTTTTTGACTGACATGATTTTAAAAATTGATCCAATGAATTCACAAATTTCATCACGCCTACTCAAAGTATACACAAGTTGGTGTAAATATGAGGGAAAACGAAAATCCATGTTAAAATCTCAGTTGGAAAAAATCGTCAAGATTCCCAATTTATCTAAGAATGTTTATGAGATTGTGTCTAAAAGCTTATAAATGGCATTGTAGGGTGGGCAAAGGTTTATCTTGCCCACCATTCCCAAAACATAATTTGTATCTCTTCATTTTCAAAATATCTCAAGAATGGTGGGCAAGCGGAGAGATATCTCATCTTTTAAAAGCACATGATGCCCGCTTACCCACCCTACAATTAATCCCAAAATATAAATTGCAAATCCATCTGGCCATGTTAAAATACATCTTTTCTCACTGAAATTAAAAAATATGTTCAAAATATCCAAATCCCAGAAGCACATCACTGCTTACTACACCGAACTTTCAGAATTCGACCATTTAGGATTGAAGCATGAAGGTACGGTGAAGATTGCATTTCAGCATGTTCTGGAAGCTGTAGCTAA
>DAOVTJ010000230.1 GCA_030633165.1 Thiomargarita sp.
AGGGGGTTTGTGTGCACCGCTGTTATGGAATAATTTCCTACATGCTTATCAAAAGGAACGGATACTCACCTTATTTAACCCAGAAAGAGATCCATTAGGGGCAGGCTATCATATTATTCAATCAAAGATTGCCATAGGTTCTGGCGGAATGTATGGAAAAGGCTGGCTTAATGGTACTCAATCGCTTTTACATTTTTTACCAGAACGTAGTACAGATTTTATTTTTGCAGTTTATAGCGAAGAATTTGGCTTGTTTGGCGTTATCATCTTATTAATTCTTTATTTTTTCATTTTATCTCGAGGAATGTATATTGCCTTAGAAGCACAAGATACATTTTCTCGCCTCTTAGTGGGTAGCTTAATCCTGACTTTTTTTGTCTATATTTTTGTTAATATGGGCATGGTTTCTGGCTTTTTACCAGTAGTCGGTGTTCCCCTACCACTGATCAGTTACGGTGGAACTGCGCTAGTCATATTACTGACTAGTTTTGGTTTAATCATGACTATACATACCCATCGACGCTTTTTATGAAAATTTTAAAAACTATTCTGCTTAGTGGATTATTATTATCTCATATCAACGTAATGGCAGAAATCATTACTCAAGAGATATTTATTGATCAGATGGTCAAACAGCATGATTTTAAGAAAACCTATTTGACTCAATTACTTAAAAAAGCAAAGCTAAAAAAAAGCATTCTAAAAATCATGTCTCGCCCCCCTGGAAAAGCAAAGCCTTGGTATCAATATCATAAAAATTTTTTAGGGAATAAGCGTATCAAAAAGGGTAGAAAATTTTTGACAGAAAATGCAGTTGCCCTAAAAAATGCTGAAAGAACTTATGGTGTACCTGCTGAAATGATTGTTGCTATCATTGGTGTAGAAACATTTTATGGTAAAATCATGGGTAATATTAGAGTGATTGATGCGCTAAAAACTTTAGCTTTTCACTATCCCAAACGGGCTGATTTTTTTCGTAGCGAATTGGAACATTTTCTCTTATTGACACGCAAAGAAGGGATGGATCCATTAAAACCAAAAGGCTCTTATGCTGGCGCAATGGGTATTGGACAATTTATGCCAAGTAGTTTTCGTAATTATGCAGTGGATTTTGATGGAGATGGTACGCGTAATATTTGGACAAATAAGGTTGATGCTATAGGCAGTGTCGCAAATTATTTTAAACAATACGGTTGGAAAACTGGGGAAGCAGTCATTAAGCCTACCCAAATTCGTAAATCAGCTGTGGATGTTTTATTGGCTTTAAAGTTCAAGCCTCAATATACTTTGAAAAAACTCAAACAAATGGGTTTACTATATCAAGGTTCAGAATCAGATAACACATTAGGCATGTTTATAGATTTGGAAACGAAAATTGGAACAACATATTGGCTAGGTTTTCAAAATTATTATGTGATTACTCGTTATAATCGTAGTAAACATTATGCTATGGCTGTTTATCTTTTATCACAGGCTCTAACAAAAAACTAAATAACTGATATGAAAAATGTGCTACTTTTAGCTTTACTTTTTCCCATTCAATTACTAGCAGTACCCGCAGAACCACAAATGACGGTACCTGCTTATATTTTGCAAGATTTTCATAGTAGTCAGGTGATAATGGAAAAAAATGCGGATAAGCGTATTGATCCTGCCAGTCTAACAAAGTTAATGACTGCTTATTTAGTTTTTGACCAATTACGTGCTGGCAAAGTGAGATTGATTGATACGGTTCGTATCAGTGAAAAAGCGTGGCGTATGGGTGGATCGCGTATGTTTATTAAAGTTGATACCCGCGTAGCGGTTGAACTTTTACTTAAAGGAATGATTATTCAATCGGGTAATGATGCCAGTGTTGCCTTAGCTGAATATATAGGGGGAACTGAGGACGCCTTTGTCACTTTAATGAATAAACAAGCCAAAAATCTTGGTTTAAGTAATACCCATTTCATGAATAGCACTGGACTTCCGAACCCGCAACATTATAGTTCTGTCCGTGATCTCATGCGTTTATCACAAATTTTGATCCAAGAATTTCCTGAATATTATCGTTGGTATTCAGAACGCAATTTTACCTATAACAAGATTACCCAATCCAATCGCAATAAATTATTATGGCATGATCCCTCTGTAGATGGGATGAAAACGGGCTATACCCAATCAGCAGGTTATTGTCTCGTCGCCTCAGCACAGCGTGGGAAAATGCGTTTGATTTCTGTTGTTGTGGGTGCAAATAGCAAGAAAGAAAGGATACGAGAAAGTGGGGATATGCTTGAATATGGTTTTCGTTTTTTTGAAACTTATCGCCCATATCAAGCACAACAGCCCTTAGATACTCAAAGACTTTGGCAAGGTAGTACAGATGAGTTACAACTTGGATTAGCTAAACCTTTATATGTTACTGTACCTAAAGGTCAATATAAGCAATTAAAAGCAATGTTATATATTGACAAACATATTATGGCACCTGTATTGGCTGGACAAGCTTATGGAACACTGAAAATTACCTTAAAAAACAAGATTATTTCAGAACGTCCACTTGTTGCACTTTCTTCTATTGAAGAGGGTAATATTTGGAATAGATTAATAGACTCTATCTTATTATTTTTCATTAAAAAACTATGATCGTTTACCTTAATGGTGAATTCTTGCCTCTTGCAGAGGCACGGGTGTCTGTTTTAGATCGAGGCTTTCTCTTCGGTGACGGTGTATATGAAGTCATCCCAGTTTATGCTGGTCGTCTTTTTCGGCTACAAGAGCATTTGCACCGTTTAGAAAATAGCCTAAAAGGCATTAAGCTACAAAATCCATTGATGGAAAAACAATGGGTGAAAATATTAGAAAGCATAGTATCCCGTAATAATGGCGGAGATCAGGCTATTTATTTGCAAATCACACGCGGTCCTGCCAAACGTGATCATAATTTTCCAGAAAATATTGTCCCCACTGTTTTTGTCATGACTGATCCTATTACAGTGCTTCCCCCTTCTAATGGCGTAAAAGCTATTACTCGTGTTGATACACGTTGGCAACATTGCGATATCAAGTCAATTTCATTATTAGCCAATATCTTACTGCGTAGACAAGCTATTGAAACTGGTGGAGTAGAAACAATTTTAATTCGTGATGGAAACGCAATGGAAGGCGCAGCAAGTAATATCTTCATTGTAGAAAAAGGCATAGCAATCACGCCGCCTAAAAGCCAATTTATCTTACCAGGTATTACCCGTGATTTAATTCTTGAAGCCATGCAATCTGCTGAAATGCCTTGTCAAGAAGCAACTATTTCAGAAAACCAATTACGCTCTGCAGACGAAATTTGGATAACGAGTTCTACCCGTGAAATTTTACCAGTCATTAGACTTGACGATAAAGTTGTTGGCAAGGGCAAACCTGGTCAAATCTGGTCACAGGTTTTGCACATTTATCAGACATATAAACAAACATTATATGGATAAAATATATGAAAATAACCATTTATTTAATTTTCCCTGTGAGTTTTCCCTCAAAGTGATGGGAAAAGCGGTAGAAGAGTTTAAGCCTTTAGTGATCGAAATTGTGCGTCGCCATTCTAAAGAAATCGGAGCAGTGACCATGCGTACTAGTAGTCAAGGCAAATATATGGCAGTAACGATAAGTATTACTGCCCAAAACCGTATACAATTAGATGCTTTATATCTTGAATTGAGTCACCATCCTTTAGTAAAAATGGTGTTGTAAATACTCTTAAAAATCAAAGAGTTTATGGAAAAGTAGATGCACCTAAAAGAACAGTAGGTACATACTGGCCAG
>DAOVTJ010000135.1 GCA_030633165.1 Thiomargarita sp.
ATTACCTCTGTTAGGTATTGGAGGTATGCAATTATATCGGGCGGAAACGCCAGGGCCTATGCGTGATGAGAAATTTACACCGCGCTTAGCACATACGGCTAAGGCATTATTGTATATTTACATTAGTTTAACGATCGCTTGCTTGCTGTCTTATTGGATGGCAGGCATGACCTTGTTTGATGCAATAGGACATAGCTATTCTACCGTTGCCACAGGTGGTTTTTCCACCCACGATGCTAGTTTAGGTTATTACAATAGTCCTGTGATAGAAGCTATTGCAATGCTTTTTATCATATTAGGTAGCCTGAATTTTACGGTACATTTTCTGGTATGGCATAAATTAGATTTACGCCATTATTGGAATGACATTCAAGCTAGGGTATTTATTTATATTGTTTTATTTTTAATAACCATTACTATTATTGTGTTAATGTGGCAAGGTGTTTATAGCAATTTTTGGACGGCGTTACGTTATAGCAGTTTTGAGGTTATTTCAATTATTAGCAGTACTGGCTATGGTATCACCGATTTTAGTCAATGGCCTTTATTTTTACCTGTATTAATTTTAGGTAGTGGTTTTATTGGCGGCTGTGTTGGATCGACTGCAGGTGGATTTCGAGTCATTCGATTTATTTTGTTGTATAAACAGGGTGTTCGTGAAATCATGCGTTTGATTCACCCCAATGCGGTGATTATTGTAAAAATTAATAATAAAAAGGTCGCAGATGATGTGACACAAGCTGTATGGGGGTTTGCTTTTTTGTATGTGGCAAGCTACGTTTTTTTGTCAATGCTATTTATGGGCACCGGTGTTGATATGATTACAGCATTTTCAGCCATTGCAGCAACTTTGAATATGACAGGACCTGGTTTAGGTCAAGTAGCGGTGACTTATGGGAGTATTAGTGATGCAGGATTATGGATTTTAAGTTTTACAATGTTATTAGCACGTTTAGAAATTTTCACTTTACTTGTTTTATTAAGTCCCGCTTTTTGGAAACGATAGAAAGGTGGGCTGTTTGTTGCCCACCCGACAATTAACTTCCCAAACTAATTTCAAGTTGAGTCGCCGTTTTTATCCAAGAATGATCAAGAGGAATTACTTTTCGTTTTCCAACAACCTCTTCTAAGCGCACTGGTTTAATGTGCTGCCCCTGAATGGCAGCCATAATACCATAATTCTCATCATGAATCAGAGAAGTACAAGCTGTCCCCAAGCGAGAGGCTAATAAACGATCAACTGGTGAAGGTATTCCACCGCGTTGTAAATGTCCTAAAATTGTCACCCGTGACTCTAAACCAGTCAACTCCTCAAGTTTTTTAGCTAAAGGTAAAATATCGCTATTATGCTGTTCTTTTAACTCTTTTAACTGAGCTTTTGCTTCTTTTTTCTCTTTTTTCGTTTCGGCTTTTTCTTTTAGTTCAACAACTTTCTGTACCATTGCGGCTTCTTCTTTTGACATAGCACCTTCTGCTACCGCAACAATGCTGAAATTTTTTCCATGACGGCTACGTTGATGAATGGCATCAGCAATGACATCAATATCATAAGGCATTTCAGGAATTAAAATAACATTAGCACCACCCGCAATACCTGCACCCAAAGCCAACCACCCCGTATTATGCCCCATAATACCAACGATCACAATACGATGATGGCTATGTGCTGTGCTATGCAAACGATCAATAGCTTCTGTAGCGATAGCCAGTGCAGTATCAAAACCAAGAGTAGTATCAGTTATAGCAATATCATTATCAATCGTTTTGGGAAGTGTGACAATATTCAAGCCTTTTTGCATTAAACGATATGCATTTTTATGCGTGCCGCCACCGCCAAGACAAACTAATACATCTAAATGATTTTTATGGTAGCTGTCAACTATTGTATCAGTCATATCCAACACCTTACCCCCAACTAACATACGATGGGGTTTATCACGGCTAGTGCCTAACAGCGTACCTCCAACAGTCAAAATACCTGACAATGCTGCTTCATCTAAACGAATCGTTCTATTTTCCGCCAAACCGCGAAAACCATCAAGAAAACCAATTACTTCCATACCATAAGAAGAAAGAGCTGTTTTACCAATAGCGCGAATAGCGGCATTTAGCCCAGGGCTATCACCGCCCGCGGTTAATATACCAATGGATTTTGCCATGTTAATATCCTTGCTTTGAAGTTATCAGTTATCATCAAATACTATCATATTTTGATAAATTGAGTAAAGTTTCATGACTTTTTTGACATAATTTTGTGTTTCAGGGTAAGGTGGAATTGTATTCTTATAACGTTTCACAGCATTTTCACCCGCATTATAGCCTGCTAAAGCCAAGTCTATGTTATTATCAAATAATGTTAATAAATAAGAAAGATATTGTGCACCTCCTGTAATATTGGAACTTGCATTAGTACGGTCTTTTACCCCATAGCGTTGCGCCGTATCAGGCATCAGTTGCATTAAACCTACTGCACCCTTGGGTGAAATAACAGTGGGATTATAAGCCGATTCTGCTTGAATTATAGCATGTAACAGGGCTGCTTCTAAACCTGTGCTGTTGGCAACCTCTTTTATTACATTCTTATACTCTTTAAATTTTGGATGTATAGATTCAAGTCTTTGTGAATGAGAGAGTAATTTGTAACGTGAACCTTTGGGTTGATCGGTGAAGTGAATAACCCCTTTTGAATCTACAAATTTGTAGATCTTCATATCCTGCTTGAACTTGGGTGTGGGAGACATTGAATAGTGTTGAATAGTAGAACGGTTTGCTGGCGGTGTATCAGTATAAATTCGGACCCCCTTGACATCAACATAGCTATAAATCTTAGTCTCTTCAGCCACCAGATGATTGGATAACAATAGCACAATAAAGATGTAATATTTTTTCATAATTGATCTACATTAATTAAACCTAATTCAATAATAATATATTATGTTTACTTTTATTCATAGTTTTTTTCGTAAATTTATTCAACTTGAATCTGCCAGCGGCATTTTATTATTTATTGGTGCATCACTAGCTTTGCTAATGAGTAATTCCTCTTGGGCGTCTGTTTATACCACACTATTACATACATCGATTTCCATTCCTGGACAAGATATCGAGATAAAATCATTGGAATTTTGGATTAATGATGGATTAATGGCAATATTTTTTTTACTCATAGGGCTTGAATTGAAACGTGAAATGCTTGAAGGTGAATTAGCACATTTTTCTCAAATGATTTTACCCACCATTGGGGCAATAGGGGGTATGCTCGTTCCTGCTCTCATTTATATCATTTTCAATTGGGATAATTCGATAACAATGAATGGTTGGGCAATTTCTTCAGCTACAGATATTGCTTTTTCATTGGGTGTATTAGCATTACTGGGCAGTCGCGTGCCACTTTCTTTAAAAATTTTTTTAATGGCATTGGCTATTATTGATGATTTAGGTGCAATTCTTATTATTGCACTATTTTATTCTGGACATCATTTACATCTAACTTATTTAACATTTGCAGCAGCGATACTAACAGTACCTGGGATATTATTACACTGGAAAGGCATAACAAGTCTCAAATTATATCTTATCCTTGGCATATTTCTATGGTTTTTTGTCCTAAAATCAGGTATACATGCCACCATTGCTGGTGTTGCCTTAGCATTTTTTATTCCAAATGTTAAAGATAGTCATGGTCATAGTCCACTACATCAGCTTGAAAAAGTCTTACACCCTTGGGTTGCTTATGGCATTTTACCCATTTTTGCATTTGCCAATGCGGGTGTCTCTTTTGAAGGAATGTCATTCAGTATTTTGTGGGAACCCGTGCCTTTAGGCATTATACTTGGCTTATTTTTAGGTAAACAATTTGGTGTTTTAGGCTTTACTTGGCTGACTATCAAACTGGGATTTGCACAACTACCAGATCGAGCAACTTGGATGACAATTTATGGCATTTCGATTTTGTGTGGTATTGGCTTTACGATGAGTTTATTTATTGGCTCATTGGCGTTTACTGATGCGGCATATATGAATCAAGTACGTCTTGGTGTTTTGGTTGGTTCATTTCTTTCTGCTCTTTTTGGATATATTATTTTGCGCATGGCTACAACAAAAAGTAATTAAAAATGAATTCTAATCAAATGATCTTGCTCGTGGATGATAATCCACACAACCTAAAGGTATTAGGTAATGCCTTAATGGAAGAGGGCTATCGTTTACGTCTCGCTAAAAATGGCTCTCAAGCATTAGCAACTCTCAAAAATCACTTACCTGATCTAGTTTTGCTAGATATTATGATGCCAGAAATGGATGGTTTTGAAGTTTGCAAAGAAATGAAGCAAAATCCAAAGATGAAAAATATTCCAATTATCTTTTTAACAGCTAAGATAGAAAAAGATAATATTATTCATGGTTTGGAATTGGGTGCTGTTGATTATATCACGAAACCTTTCAATCAAAAGGAATTAATAACGCGTGTTAGAACACATCTAAAACTCCAGAAAGTCGAGGCTGAACTGAGAGAAGCTTTGGCAACAAAAGATAAATTCTTTTCCATTATCGCACATGATTTGGGTAATTTATTTAATGCTTTACTTGGTTTTTCAGATTTATTAAGTAGCAAAAATGTTCGAAAAGATGAGGTAGATCTTTTTATCCCTTTAATAAAGCAAAGTTCTGAAAATGGTTATAATTTATTACAAAACCTATTAGAATGGTCAAGAGTGCAAACAGGTAAAATCAAAGTAACACCCGTTTATTTTGAAATAAAGTCTCTTGTTCAGAAAAATATTGACCTTTTTCAGGGTCAAGCACAAAAGAAAACTATCACACTTTTCTCTTCTCTTGAAGAGAAAAATGTATTTGCTGATATTAACATGATTAATACAGTATTCCGAAATTTACTCGCTAATGCGATAAAATTCACACCTGAAAACGGACAGATAGAAGTCTTTTCTCTCTGTAAGCCTGAAGTTCTTGAAATATCGATCAAAGACTCAGGGGTTGGTATAAAGTCTCAAGATATTGAGAAGTTATTCAAACTGGATGAAAATCATACGACACCTGGAACCAACCATGAAAGCGGTACGGGTTTAGGTTTAGTTTTATGTAAAGAGTTTATCGAAAAAAATGAGGGCACAATAAGCGTTACAAGTCAAGAAGGAAAGGGAAGTCAATTTTCTATATGCTTACCTATAATGAAAAAAAAGATTAACTGATAACACAGTTCATGAATTATTCTTTAGCAAAGAAAATGAGGTATAATATAATTTATTATGAATTCACCTTGTATTTTCTTAATGGGACCCACTGCTTCAGGAAAAACTGATTTAGCTATATCCCTACTAAAACACTTCCCTTGTGACATCATCAGTGTTGATTCTGCAATGGTGTATCGAGGGATGAATATAGGTACTGCTAAACCAGATCTTGATATTTTAGCCAAAGCCCCTCACCGCTTAATTGATATTCGCGATCCCACAGAAACTTATTCAGTGGGACAATTTTGCACTGATGCATTAGCTGAAATCAAAGCAATTCAAGCTGTTGGGCGTATTCCATTGCTAACAGGTGGTACAATGCTCTATTTTCATAGTTTACAATATGGATTATCAGTGCTTCCACCTGCTAATCCCCAAGTGCGTCAACGATTAAATCTTGAGGCTGAACAGATAGGTTGGGCTGCGATGCATCAACGCCTCTTGAATATTGATCCAAAAGCTGCACAACGTATTCATCCTAATGATACGCAACGTATTCAACGCGCACTTGAAGTCTATGAAATATCTGGTGAGACAATGACTGCATGGTTTGCTAAACCCCCGACTCAAGAATGGTCTTATCCAACTATTAAAATAATAATAGCCCCAACACAACGTAGTATTATACATGCTAGAATAGAAGAACGTTTTAATATCATGCTTGAACAGGGATTGATTGATGAAGTCCGTGCCTTATTTCAACGTGATGATCTTAACCCAGATTTACCATCCATGCGTAGCGTGGGGTATCGTCAAGTCTGGCGTTATTTAGCAGGAGAATTGGATTATACCAGCACACCCGAAAAAGTGATTATTACCACACGACAATTGGCAAAACGACAATTAACTTGGTTACGCACCCAAACAGAGGCTCATTGGTTTGACAGCCTTGCGCCAAATATGACACAAGAGGTGTTGAAATTGCTGGAAAAATCCACACAAAAATTAAATACGGAGATAACTGTATGAGTAAAGGGCAATCACTACAAGACCCTTTTTTAAATGCGTTACGCAAAGAACATATACCTGTTTCCATTTACCTAGTCAATGGCATCAAGCTACAAGGACAAATTGATGCTTTTGATCAATATATCGTAATGCTCAAAAATTCGGTTAGCCAAATGGTGTATAAACATGCCATTTCAACCATTGTTCCAACACGTAAGGTCCTACTGGAGCATGATGATATACAAGAAAAGGAAACAGTTGCCTTATTTGAATAAAACATCACACGTTCCTCTTTAATAAAATGTTTAAACAAGCACACGGTATTGAACATGCTATCTTGGTATCTATAACAATAACTGGTTTCATGGAACAGGCGGAATTGACAGAATTTGTCGATTTAGCACATTCTGCTGGTGTGAAGACAATGAAGAAAATCACGGGTACACGTAAAGCGCCTGATCCTAAATTTTTTATTGGACGTGGTAAGGTCGAAGAAATTGAGGTTTTAGTGCATGAACTAAATGCCGATGTGGTATTGTTTAATCATATCTTAACACCAGGGCAAGAACGTAATTTGGAACGCGCCCTAAAATGTAGGGTACTTGATCGTACTGGTGTTATTTTGGATATTTTTGCACAACGTGCCCGTTCTTTTGAAGGTAAATTAC
>DAOVTJ010000083.1 GCA_030633165.1 Thiomargarita sp.
CAACCCATCCAGAATATCTAGTAATTCCCATGCATCAGCTCCCACAGGACGTGCTGTTTTAGTGACACATTGCCACAAATCTTGCGGGTTTTCAGTCAAGACAATATAACGGGAGTGATTTCCTGGTATTTCTAATACAGTATCATCAAAACATGCCTTAGAGCCTATAATACCAAAGCGAAACAAGCTAGCACTCACATCCTCCAATGTTACAGCAGAACGTAGCACATACATTTTTAAACGTTTCAGTATTGCTGTAAGACTGGATTGTGGTAACAGTATATAATAAGCCCCTTTGCGTTGAAAGAGATGAAAATTAACAAGAATACGTCCTTTATGACTACACCAAGCACTGAGTTGACTCTGTTTATCGGTGACATTACGAACATCATTAGTAAATTGTCCTTGTAAAAAATTTTCAGCATCCTTGCCACTCACTTTAATCACACCAAAATGTGATAAATCAGTAATAATATCACCCTCTAGTGCTTGCTTGCGTTCTGCTTTATGGCGCCCAAAATGACTCACCCTATTATTGTCAAAGTAAGCACCTATGTCTAGTAAATATTCTCTCCATTGTTTTTGCATTGTCTTTAATGACCTCGATAATGTAAAAAATCTGTTAAATTATCAAATTGCATAAATGGATTATCCGATAATTCTTCTGCTATAGTAGATGTCGGCTGTTGTCCATAATGGTGTCCAGGATATATTACAGTTTCTGGCGGCAAAGTGCCCAATTTTTTCAAAGAATGATACATTTGCTCTAGGTTCCCACCTTGTAAATCGCAACGCCCACAAGCCAATACAAATAAGGTATCACCAGTAATGATATTTCCCTCAAGATAATAACAAGCAGAACCTGGCGTATGCCCTGGTGTATGCCAAACTTCAATCTGAGTTTGACCCAATTGAATGATGTCGCCATCTTCATGTAAGATAGATTCGACATTAGAATCCCAAATCTCACCTTGTAACAAATGAACTTGCGCATGAGAAATCCGTAATATCTCATTCAATCCATTAATATGATCATCATGCGTATGAGTAAGCAAAATATCAGTAATTTGCAAATCATGCTGTTGAGCAAATTCAATCACCTTAGGAATATCCCAAGCTGGATCAACAACAGCAGCTTTTTTTGAACTATGATCTTGAATAATATAGATAAAGTTATCCATCCGACCTAATTTTAGGGGATGAATAGAAAATGATTTTTGCATTATTTATTGGAAAGCGTTTTAAAATTCAATTTACTCGTTAAAATAAAACAGTTTATCTCCCAGAATCATTGCACAATTGTCGCAAATTATTATTAATATCAGGCGGCAGTTGTGACCATTCAAAACGCCAACACCAATTACCTTTTTCTACACTTGGTATATTCATACGATGTGTGCCATCAAGAGCTAACACATCTTGCATAGGGATAATAGCCCATTGTGCTACTGAAGCAAAAGCGGCTTCAATTAAAGACCAAGGCATGTCATTAGATGCGACATGTAAATAGTCACACACATAGTGTTGGGTATGTTCTGGTAATTCATTAAACCAACCTAAAGTCGTATTATTATCATGAGTACCTGTATATACAATACATTCTTCTATAAGATTATGGGGTAAATAGGGATTATCATTACCACCGTCAAAAGCAAATTGAAGGATTTTCATGCCTGGTAAGCCAAATTTCTCACGTAAGGCTGTTACTTCTCTTGTAATAATCCCTAAATCTTCAGCGACTAAAGGTAAATCAATATCAGTTAATGTGTTAAATAAGGCTTCCCCAGGTACTTTTATCCATTCTCCTTCAATAGCCGTTTTACAAGAAGCGGGTATCGCCCAACTGGCTTCAAAACCCCGAAAATGGTCAATTCTAGCGACATCAAATAATAAATTGGCACTTTTTAAACGTTCTCTCCACCAACTAAAACCATTTTCTTGCATATAATCCCAATTATAATGCGGATTACCCCAACGTTGCCCAGTTTCAGAAAAATAATCTGGTGGCACGCCCGCTACAATGGTAGCTTTACCCTCTGCATCTAGTAAAAAATTCTCGCGGCATGCCCAAACATCAGCACTGTCTTCTGCCACAAAAATGGGAATATCGCCAAATAAATACACCCCTTTTTCATGGGCATATTCTTTTAATTCGTGCCATTGGCTAAAAAATACAAATTGTTCAAAACGATTTTGTTCGATAATAGATTTTAAGCGCAACTTCGCCGCTTTCAATGCTTGAGGCACACGATCACGTAAATCTGGTGACCAATCCCACCAAGCAACATTGTTATGTTCAAGACGTAAAGCCCGAAAAAGGGCATAATCTTCTAGCCAATAATTATGTTTTTCAATAAATGCCACAAAAGCAGCACGATCAGCCTGATTCGCATTTTTCTCAAAACCTATTCGCGCTTCTTTTAAGCTAGATTGCTCGGTAATCCACCCTTTTTTAACTAAATGCTCTAAACTAATAAGTACTGGATTAGCAGCATGCACAGATTGACATTGATAAGGTGATAAATCATCATGTGGTGGACCTAATGGCAGCATTTGCCAAAGAGAAATACCACTGTTTGCTAGAAAATCAACAAAATTGTACGCCTCTTGACCTAAATCACCCTTTCCAGGTAAAGACGTGGGATGTAGCAAAATACCCGCACGACGTTTTTTGAAAAAATCTTGGTTCATTTATCAATTCTCCTGACCTTTACGCATCACACCGCCAGATGCTGGGTTACCACCGCCATGAGTAAAAGTGTGGCTTAAATAGTCAGGCGGTGTTTCGCCCAAAAGCCGATATAAATGTGTTAAATGTTGGCGATATAAACGATCAAAATCTTGTACAGCTGATGAGGGATTATGACCACCAAACCACCAAGTCCAATCTGAACCTTCGCAAAGTGCTAATTGATGCTCAGCTGCAGCGCGTTCTTTAGGTTCTAAACGAGGAACAATTCTATCAAATAGATACTTAGCCTCAATTAACATTTCCCAGCCACGATTTTTATCAGGTTCACCGATCCAAGTAGAAAAATTGCCATAAACCCAACTACCTGCTACTAAAATCGGTAATTCAGCTACTTCAGAATCGAGACATTGAGAAAATGTGCTTAATTCAAATTCACTATGAGTCGATAATTTTTGATAAAGTGCAGTCATAAAATAATAGGCATTTTCTGGAAAATATTCCCATGCATTTTCACCGTCAAGGATAATAGAGACCACATTAGCCCCCGTTTCTGGTGCCGTACGGGCTATATTTTCTAAATGTTCTACTAAATTAGCTACAGCATCATCAGCATGCCATTTTGAATATTCAAAGCCAATTAAATCGGATAAATTATCATCTCTAAAAAAACAACGGACAGAACTCTTAGCCAAAGAATAGGGACGATGCAATGATTGATGATTATCTTGTCCTACACTATTTTGCCAGACACTACTACCAGTCGCGACCCAACGAATGCCAAATTCTTCCATTAAACGTACAGTCTTTTCACTCAATCCGCCTTCTGAAGGCCAGCAGCCTTGAGGTTCGTGACCAAAATACTTTTCAAAAGTTTTAATCCCTTCCAATAAATGCCAACGGACCCGATCCTTACCATCAGGATAAGTGGAGAGCTTATCTAAATTGACATTAGGCATTGCTTCACGTGCGGAATTAATATCAAGTAATAAAGGCATGATGGGATGTGCATAAGGTGTGACAGATAATTCTATTTGCCCACTTTCTGAAAGTGCCTTGTAACGAGGGATTATTTCACTCAATAATTCCCCTATTATTTCTAATAATAACCGCCGTTCTTCATTATTAAAGCCATTTCCTTTTTCTATTAATATTTTTACCCTTTGATCAGAGCGTCGCACCGTTTCACCTAGCCAAGCTAAGTGATACCACATCAAAATATCAATAAGATATTGTTCATCTAAATACTGAATAAGCTTTGGATTTTGTTTTAGTGAAATCGCAAGCTCTGCAAGTTCTTGATAAGGCTTAAAACGTTGTATTAATCGTTCTTGATTAGCACGTAAACACTGCTCAATCAATTCCAAACGGGCAGTTATAATAGAGGAGGTTTTATTTAGAAAAGGCGCATGAACAGGATAACTATTTAAGGCTGCCAATAATGGATCACTAATAGGCACAGCATCGCCTAAAAAAGCTTTAATTTGTTGGACATAATCATCAAGTTGTTCCAATAAAGTAGGCGCAAAATTCACAACAGCACGGGCATTCGGCACTGCTTCTAAATGTGCCGCCATGTCGACATAATCTTTAATACCATGTAAATAAGTCCAAGGGAGTTGATATTCTCCACTATACGAATCACGATAAGCGGGTTGATGCATGTGCCAACACAATACCAATTTTAATTTCTTTGACATATAAATAGTCTTGCCTTTATAAGTTGATAGGGTGCGTCCTACGCACCCCTTTGATTAATATCCTGCTAAATCCAACAACTGTCCCTTAACCCGCGTTGCCATTTCCTTCTCAAATTCAGCACGCTGATTATTGAGCTGATTCTCATAATCCAATTTAAGAGCCGCCAATTCCGCTTCATGCGTATCATGCATTTCACCTTTTAACTTAGCCTCTACATCAGTAGTGAAAGGTGTTATTAAACCAGCCAACTCTTGTAAAGTGCGCCAAGCATCTAACTGTTTCTCACACATGCCTACCATTTTTTGTTTAACATGTAAACGTTTATCACCCACTGTCACAAAAGGTGTTTTTTTCTGACGTGCCTTAGCATCAAGTTTCAAATACTCCGCCACAGCTAAAGGACTTGGATCAGTACTAGCAAGTGGTGAAAAATAAGGTGAAAAGCGTTTTTCTTGCACAGCCCAATCAGCAAGTGTGATTTCACTCCAAGATGAATCAACATCTGGATTACCTTCAAGACTCAAACGAGAACCGAAAACGCCTTTAATTTCAGGATTATAGCGAAATAATGGGAATGCACGTGATTTGATAGCAGCAGCTGCTTGTGTAAATGTTTGATCGGATGCAAAACCATGACGTTCTGGACTAGGCGCATGTACAGAAATTAAAGCGGGACCCGAAAACTTAAACGCAGCCTTAACACTTTCAAGAAAATGACTTGTATCAGCTAAAGAAGTTTGAACAATATAAGCCTTGCGATGAGATAAGGCTAATAATACAGGATCAGCGCCAATACTCTGAGTCGCCATCGGTGACCCTGCCACATTAGCGGTGCCAAGATTCATATCTAAATCGGCAAGAACCATAATTTTAACAGGAAAATCACCACTCAATAATTGGCTTACACCTGATAACCCTTTACCACCCAAAATGTCATCATTACCCAATAACAATAATGGTGGACAAAGTTGTTGTTCTTCTAAACTTAAATCATCCCAATTTAAAGCTTTAGACTCTCTTGCCGCTTCTTCAGGTTTTTCTACTTCTAAGTGAGCTTGACGCAATAAAGTAATACTATCTATTGCTTCACGCATACTCCCTTCTAATAAACCACTTGAAAATTGCGCAGTTTCACCAATCAGATCCACAGCGACTGGTACTTGAAAAGGATTGTTTGGCCATGAACCCGCCCAACGGGTTAAAGTACCTGGTGCTATCGCCAAACTTAAACGGGAACGTCCTAAACCATGATGCCCTTCAGATAAATTCCAATGTAAATCACCTAAAGATTGACTGGTTTTAACCAAACGGCGTAATAACACTGCATCAATCAAACCCTCTTCACTAACAGTTTCTAACTGTTTAGTCAGATCCGATAAAGAAGCATTTTGTTTTATCGCATTCAAACCCTTGCTTAACTCATTAAAATCATCTGTGGGTAAAGCACTACTTAATGTCTCTTGGATAGTTTTAACTAATTTCTCTCGTAGCCCAGCAATTTCATCAATAAACCGCTTCATGATAGGCTGCCGCTGAAATTCAGTCACCGCTAAAGCCAAACGTACCGCAGCTTTTTCACCAGAACCCGCTTCAGCATTATCGCCACCTGCTATTGCCATTTGGCAATAACGAGATAATAATATTGCAGGCATTTGTCCTATATTTTCGCTAGCGTGTACTATGGTTTCACCAGCAGTATCTGGCAATTGTTCCCAAAGTTGCCAAAGTTTGTGTGCTTGATCAATATCTGTTTGGGTTTGCACATTTGCAGATAAAGCACCTACTTCACAAGCGCCAATGCATAAACCGCAAGCTTTACATGCATCAGGATTAATGACTAAAGATAACAATTCACCCGTTTCATGCTGATAACGTTCTTGTTCATAAAAGAAGGCTTCAGTTCTAGCAACAGATAAATCACCTATTTTCTGATTTACCATCTCCACAGCATCACTCAATGCTTGTTTACGTTCATCACTGAGCGGTAATTTATCCTTTAAACCAACAAAAGCATTTTGGATAAATTCACCAGCAGTTTTATAGCCAAGCTCTTGATCTCTACCTAAATTGTGTATACGAGTCGTTAGCTTACCGACAGCCATCCGTAAAGGTTCTGCATTTGCCAAACTAATTCCCGCTTCAATTAAAGCTTTTGGCTTAATAACAAGACTAGCAATCGCACTTTCTGGGCAACGTGTCCAACATTGACCACAAGCTGTACAAATACTGGGATCAAAAACAGGTAAAATTTCTCTTGCACCGCTTAGATCGCGAAAAGTTGATGTCAGCGGTGGCATAATACCTGTTGCATTATAAGGGCTAGGAAGCATCTCTCCCGTTTCATTATTACGATATAATATACCGACTTGATCCCAAAAACGCGGTAAACTATCATAAGTATCACCGCTTTGACCAAGCTGGCGTACCGCCATCGGAGCCACATCATTTGAAATCACTTGTAGATCATTAGAAGCTTGCAAATTGGCATAATCTACCTGCGTCACCGCAGAAATTCCTGATTTGAAATCTTCTAAACGTTGTTCATGTTCTCCATGTAAACTATTTTCATATTCTTTAATAAGCTTACGCTCTTTTAAATCCAATAGCTCAACATCTAGCAAAACACCAAATAATCCACCTAAACCCTGTGCATTAGGTATGCGATAAAGCAATATTTGCTTATCTTGAATATCCTTTCGCAAAGCAGAGGGTAAAATATCCCACAAATCCGCATCATTTAACATTGTCAAGGCTAACAAAATTCCACCCTGACGTAATCCAGAAATCCCTTGCATTACCCGAGATGGATTCGTTAATACGGCGACATTAATAGGCAAATCATCACCTGGATCTCGCAATGCGGTCGGTGCATAGGTGAAATAGTCTATCCAACCTGATATCCAAGTATCTCGAGATAAAGCGGGGCGGCAACGTATCGAACCACCATTTAAGCGGTGCAAAAAAGTAGCCGCTTCAACATTCAAGCCTTTACCTGTATATTCAGAATTAGTATGTATTGCTACGGTGAATGCATCTGTTGGTCGTAGATCGGGTGCTGATTCTTGACTTTTCAAGCCTAAATGGCTGATTTTAGGATAAGAACGGCGTAATGTATCTAATAATACCTGACGTTTGGGATAAATACTGCTTGCCCGATCAAATTCTACCCCAAGAAAGAGATCATTTTCACCGTTTCCAGTTAATTCTTGGCACAAAGCGATCAAATCTGCCGCTCGTAAAGCCTGACCACCTACGCCATAAACTACAGAACGAAAACGAGGTAATTGATTTTCCTTTAGAGCGGGAAAATTGGCTTGATTATTAAGCCGCCCATTTTCTAATGCGCGTTCCATCGAAGCACGTACTTCTCCCATTAATGGCGGATCCATTGCTAATGCTGTATCAACACGTTCAAGCACAGCAACGATTTTCTTATTTTTAAGCTGTTCTACAATTTGTGCGCTTGGAAAAGGGCGAATACCATTAATACCAAGGACACCCACCTTGATTTTTCGTTCTTTTCGCATGTAATCAGCGACGACTTGTAGGGTTTCTATAGCAGATCCCTGTGCAAGCAATAGAATTTCTGCATTATCGGTTTGAGAAGTTGAAATCGGTCCCAAAGTACGCCCTGTTAGCTTGGATAACATGGCAAATGATTCATCTAAAATCACTTGTAAATGTTGATGAAAATAGGGATGTTTTGCCACCGCACCCAATGTCCAACTTTCTGGACCTTGTAAAGCACCATGCATGACAGGTCGATCTGGATCATGCCAACGAGGAACACGACGGCGTGTTTCCCCAAATAACATCTTTTGCGCTTGCGTTGGCACAGCAATCTCTTCATCAGGTGCCCCTAAATATTTCTTGACTAAATCAGGATGAGGCAAAGACACGTCCTGCGCGGCAAGTGCAGTTTGTTCACTATCCATAGCCACTAAGCCTGGAATTAGGGTTAATTCTGCTACCCGCCGTGCGATCAGTGTGAAATCAACTGCTTCTTGCACAGTAGTGGCTTGTAATACAAAAAAACCAGAATCTGTGCTAACATGATAAGCCTTATGACCACTACCCAATGCGCCTGCATGTGCAGATAAGGTGCGGTTTGTCAAATGCACGACTAATGGGAGATATTTACCAACTGCTGCGATCATTAAATCTTGTGCTGTCATGATATCGGGTGATGATAAGAATGTCGTGGCTCGTGCACCACTCATGCTTAATCCGATAGCTGCTGCCAAAGCACCACGTGCTCCTTCTGTCTTACGATGGGTCAAGCTTTTCCCGAAACAATTTTTGCTTCGATATTCTTGTTCGGCTTGCCAAGCGAATGCTGCAGAATCGGCAGGAAATGAGGCGCCTAAACCTGCAGCTTCAGAAATACAAGCTTCAACAGCAGCAACGGCAGTATTACCATCAAGTACCGTTTTAATGCTGCTGGAAATAGGCGGAGGAGAGGAATTTTTAAATAGGCGTTGAAATAGGCGTAAGCTTGAGTTAGAAAAGGCGGGCATAGGGAACCTCGTTGTAGATAAGTTTTAAAAAGCTTAATACCTGATAGGTTTTTTAACCCTATCAGGTCCTGAATGATATATTTTTAATAAAAATGTTCAGAGAATCCTGGCATAAGGATCATCACTAGGCGTTTGAGATTTTTCTTTAACTTCAAATTGCGCCCCTTCTAACCATTGGATGGAGGCTGTTGGACAACGAAAAGTCGCCTCAATTGTGGCTATTTCTCCACTGCTATAATCAATTATAGGTAAATTATTTTCCATACGGATTAACCCAGGTGCAGCATCTGCCACACATCGTCCACAAGCATCACAAGCAGTGCTACAAAGGATGCGCGCGGCTTCTCCTTCAAGTGGGATTGAGCATTGTATAAATAATTTATGATTAAGTGGGACAATCTCAAATAAATCACGTGGACAAATGGCGACACAATCACCGCATGCTGTACAATTATCAATATCCACAACAGGTAGGTCATTATCATTCATTTGAATGACATTAAAAGTACAAGCATGTTCACAATCTGCTAGCCCAAGACATCCCCAAGAGCAGCCTTTACCCCCTCCTGAGACAAGTGCAGCAGCATGACAACTTTCAAAGCCCCTGTATTCTGCGATTTGATGCGCTTGTGCTTTTCCCCCGGCACAGCGTAAACGAGCAACACGTTTATCTTGGTCACCTGGATCAACATCAAGAATATCCGCAATAATTTCAATGATATCAGGACTTGCAACGGTACAACCACTGGGCTGCTGTGTGCCAGCTACAATTTCCTCAGCAAAGCTGTGGCAACCTGGCTGCCCACAAGCTCCGCAGTTAGTACCTGGCAATAGCTCATCGACTTCTTCAATTTGTGGATTTTCTTCTACCCGCAAAAAACGGTATGCGATAGCGAGAATAATACCAAAAAATAAGCCCAATCCGACCATAATGGCGGGGGCTATTACTATATTTTGCATATTGTGTTATGAGTTATCAGTTATCAGTTATAAGTTTTTATGGTAACTAAAATTCATTATACCATTGAAAAATTCATCTTCTTTTCCCCTATTAATTTTAGAATTGACAAGATAAAAATAAAAAAGATATTGCTCTAAAATGAATTTAGTTGTAATCTGAAATGCTTAAACAACCAAAAAAACAGATAACTGAGATCTAAATATGTCATTTCAAGAAGAAATCATACCTCAAAAAATTGAACTAGTTGGACATGATGAAAGTGTGCCCAAAATGATTTATCAAGATTTACGCAAAATGAGTAAAAGTGTTAGTAAGTCTAAACCAAAAATTTGGTTATTCATTATGTTGGGAATACTAATATACTTACTTTCCTCCAGTTTTTTTAGAACTGAATCAGGTTTTCTTTATCTTTATGATAATGTACTAACAGGTAAACTTGATGTTTATCAAAAACCTGGCATTCACTTTAAAATCCCATTTTTACCTGTAACACGTTACAAGCAAGTTTGGATCGTTGATTTTGGAACTGGATTCGCAGGGCAACAAATTCGTCGCCATAAGGCACAAATTACTCTTCGTTTTGCTGATAATTATACTGCAACAATTCCTGCAACTTTTCGCTACCAACTGCCA
>DAOVTJ010000086.1 GCA_030633165.1 Thiomargarita sp.
CCATTAATACCGAATTTGTACTGTACTGTTATATTTTGCAATATTTCCGCAATGTGTAGAACATTGGTTAAACGCCTTTCTCCATCAGGAAAGTGTAATAGATGTTGAAATACGTTATCTTTTAACAACATTGTGCGATACATCTGAATAAAACCAACATCACGCCACAGATAATGGTAATATTGAAAACGATTCAAACATTTTTGCCATTCTCGATCATCTTCCATTAAAGTATGTAAGTCGCTACCAGAAACTCCAAGCATATCTGTTGTCAAGGCTGCCTTAATTAAACCCTCATGACTGGGTTCTGCTACTGCTAACAAAATTCGCTCAACTTCCATGAGATCAAAAGATCTCAATACACTTTCATGGCTATATAATACACTTGGAATTTTAAATTTTGTTAAAACTTTTTGTATTTGCTGGGCTTGAGAATTGCTACGAACTAAAATGGCAATATCCCCAGCAAACAATGGCTTATCCCCGATAAGTGCTAAACCTTGTTGCCCTAACATCAGTAAACGGGAAATTTCATAAGCCACTGAAAATGGAATTTGTTGCCTTATCCAAGTTTTAGTAATTGGCTTATTTGGGGAAGCGTTGGCGAGTTCTCTGGAAATAAACCAGAGTTGTAATGGCGGTAAATTTTTGTTTTCTATCTTTAAAGTTGTTTGTTGTGGGGCTGCTTGTACGGGTTGAAAAGGTATCTCATCAAAATGAAATGGATTTTTGGTATTTTCAAAAAGTTTATTAACTCCGATAATTAAATTTTCTTGAGAACGCCAATTGGTTGATAATGTATAGCGGTGACTGGCATCATGATATGCACCCATATACGTAAAAATATCGGCACCGCGAAAACTATAAATCGCTTGTTTTGGATCACCAATTAAAAATAGAATATATTTCCCACCGCCATAAATGGTATTAAATATCTCATATTGTACGGGATCTGTGTCTTGAAATTCATCAATTAGGGCAGCGTGATATTTTTGACGAATTAAATGCGCGAAATTTGCGCCATGAGGTCCTTGTAATGCTTCATGTAGTTTAATTAATAAATCATCAAAAGAGAGAAAATGTAGTTCTTGTTTTTTCTGTGCTAATGTTTTTTGGGTAACTTCAAGTAATTTTATTTTTAAAGCCAGTAAATGTTGTTGAAAATTGTCAGATAAGTGTTTTTGACATTCAAATAAGTGTTCACAGAGGTCAAAAAAATCGTGTTGTGGTGCTGTTTTATTTTTTTTGAGACTGTTTTTAAGCTGAAGAGAGGTAAATTTCTCAAATTTTTCAGGTAAAATAATAGACATATTATCTGTCATAAACAGATAGTCTAATTCTCTGCACCATTTTGGAATTGATGTTTTTCTATATTTAGTTCCATTTAACCCATCGTGATTGAGGAGTAGTTTTTCGATTTCTTGACTTGCCGATTGCCAAACGTTTTGTGCGTTGATAAAGGCGGTATAAAAGGCTAATTCTTTTCCTTTTGTCAATAATTCATTTGTTTTTGGAATGATCTTTAAAAATGGTTTGCCAATATGCTGTCCATTATTAAATATTTTTAGCAAACTATTTGGATTATCAAAACCATGATTCAATGCATACGTCATAAATAATTCAGAAATATGATAAAAATTTTGTCGCCAAAAATCTTCAACAATTTCGCGTAATAAGGCAGATTGATCTGTTAGCAATTGAGTATCAAACAAGATACCACTTTCAAAAGCATTACTTTGCAACATTTGCTGACAAAAGCTATGAATGGTAAAAATAGCGGCTTCATCAAAACTGCGTAGTGCATTAGTTAATAGAAAAATGGTGTTTTTATGATTTGTACATTGTTGCATTAATCCCGCCAAAACTTCATCTTGACTTTCGCCTTGTTGAAATGCAGTTAAGGTTTCGCGTAAACGGTGACGGATACGATCACGTAATTCTTTAGTTGCTGCCTCTGTAAAGGTGACAACTAGAATCTTATCTATTGTCAAGTTTTTTTCTATAATGAGGCGAAGAAATAGGGTGGTGATGGTGTAAGTTTTACCTGTGCCTGCGCTGGCTTCAATCAGATTAACACCTTGTAATGGGATGGAAAGTGGTTCAAGTGTTTCTAGGGGGGAATTCATTGAAATTTCCTTGATTTTGATTCAAAACGATTGCCAGGAGCGATGCCCCTGGCTATATCAGCTTATTCTCCAAACATATCATCTAAGTTACCCATCACCGTATTTGAATGGGTAGGCGAAGGCACTTTATTTCTCACTCTTTCAATGGTTTCTTGACTCTTTTGGGTTAATATTTGTTTAGCTTGAGGGGCTAGACTTGTTGTCAACAATTTTGCATGTTCTGCGATCAGCGTTTTGCTAATTTCTTGAACCATCTTGATGCAATCTTCTGTTAATAACATTTTGTCTTCAGAGGCTGCTATTTTTTTGGTGGGGACAGCTTGTAGTTTTCTCACCTTCAATTTTGGTGTTTGTGGTGTTTCATTTGAAGAAAAACGGTTCATAATGTAAATTAATCCACTGATCAATAGAATGACAATCACAGCAACGAGTAAAATACTAAGGATTAAGATATTGTTTTGTTTATTAATGTATTCTATTTTAGCTTCAATCGCTTGTTCAACACTTTTTTTAGAAATTGCAGCACCAACAACCCAATTTAAGGGGGTATACATTTTCACATAGGACAATTCATCCTGATTATTAGGATGTCCACTGCCATTATGTTGTTTGCAATAATCGAGAAATGAGTCAAATTGATTTTTTAGTTCCCCTTTCAAAATCTGTTCTTCAAGTGAATGTCTTTTTGTATGTACAATCATTTTGTTGGGATTATTTATCCATAAATACCCAACACCATTGTTGTATTTCATCCGTCTGATATCGGTTTTACTTTTTTCTATGGCATTTTTTATCGCTTCATCAACATAAACTGCTGTACTTAAAGTCCAATTCCATTTCTCGAATAATCTCATATAAGCCAGCTTTGGAACATCTGGAATAAAACCATCTTCGGTCTCTTTAGGCCACAGGTAATCGACAAATCCTTTGCCATTGGCTTGACAAATTTCCACGGCTGCACTAAAACGATTTTGTTCATTTCCTGAAGCGCAATTGTATTTAGGATCATCCAAAACCTGATCATCAAGTGAAGGTATAGTCGGATGCATGAGCATTTTAGGATAAGGCAAACTGGTATCTGTGAGCCAAACATAACTGTTTCCATTGTCATATCTGATTTTCTTGATATCTAGTTTTGCTTGTTCTTGTGCATCAGCAAGCGTCAAGTTACCATTTTGAACCGCTTCTGCTTTTGTGTTGATAATGGTTTCGGCAACATCTATAACACTCTTCATGCGTGGACCATAGTGTTTTTCTAAATAAGCCTTATTTCTAATATTTGTATGATTAGCCTCAATTGTGGCATAAGCAATATCAACATAGTCTTTGAGAGACTGTTTGATTCTAAGAATTTCATCACTTCGATATTGCTCAATATCATCATATCCTTTATTGATAATAGCGTAAATGGTAAATATGACTATAAGGAAAACCGCCAATGTGACAGTAATAATGTTTTTTGTGTTTATCATGTTAATAAAATGTCCAAACTGTAATGGATAACAAACTTCCAAAAATTAATGGCCAGAAAAGTAATTTTGCTACTAATCCATGATGATATTGAAGTTTATTCTTGCGATGAAATAGAACATAACTCATAACAACTGCCAAAATCGCGAGATATATTATAATGTAAAAATACTCGACATAAAGAAACTCCAAGACACTGATCTCTCGCCTTAGTCCAATGTGAGCTAAGATTGTGCCAAAAAATAAAGCTGCTAACGGTGCATTCACGTTAGCAATGGATTTTACTTTCCCTAATAGTAATAGGATTGCAAATAGCATCAAACTAACCACAATCAGGGGTAGCAAACTGTTAAGAAATGGGTTGAGCAAATTTCTTTCTATAGAAACTGTGAAATTCAGTTGAGAGGTTTTGAGAGGATAGCTAAAAAAGCTACGCTGAATATTCCAGCCTGGCAAGACTAAATCATGTTTAACACCTGGGAGAGCGATTGGGTTAATTTGGGAATAGGCTTCAAAATCAGGTATCAGGATCGCATCTTTGTGATTAATTTTTAAATTAATTTCTCTTTGATCAAAGGGATACTTGGAATAATTAAAGTGTTGAGGCAGTGTGCCTTCAAAATCCCATCTAATGATGTTAGTCCCATTTTCTTGATGATGAGATACTTTTGTCATGTTAAGTGATTCAACAGTGATGTTGTGAGAATAATCCATCTCATCATCATATTTTTGTTGAATATAACCCGTTAAAATGACATTATTTTCCTCAGAAAATTCTATTGATTTAATAAAAACCTGAGTCGGCACAAAAATTGGGTCTTTTTTCGCTAAGAAATTGTGTAAACTCGATTTATCGACCATGATGGCATTTTCAGTCTCTGGCGTTGTTTGTGCAAGAGACCAGATAAAAACGATCCCAAGCGAAAACAAGAGGATGCTGGAAAAGACAACAGGCCACCAATTTCCACGATAAGCACGAAATAGCAAAGCAGTAAATAATATAAAAAGAATAATAAGCCAGAAAACTATCCAAATTTGTTTATGTTGTAATGCTTTACTATTTTGAATTTCATTTTTACTAACAATAAGTCCCATTAACCAGCCTGTTGCTGGAATTATCTGGTAAAATATCCAATTATTTTGGCCTGTGATCTTATCTATATATTCTATCGTACCAGATTGACTATTAACCGCTAAATCTCCAATGTTTTTAAAAGCTAAATTATTTTGAATATCGGCGATATTAAAGATACTTTGATGAGTATATAAAGGATGGACGATATAATCTCCCTGTTTTGAGAGAAGAAAGCTATAACCTGTTTTACCATTCTCAATAGGATCTATTAAGGCTTTAAGCTCTTTTAAAGAATATTCTACAAAAACCATACAATTAGACAAGGTATGTTGAGTCTTAGGTTCAGTATAAAAACAGGCGGGGATTTTAAAGATTTGGAAGATATCTTGCTCATCTACAGTTTGAAACGGTCCTAACTTATTGATATAGTAAAGTGAATGCCGTCGTTCCTTTGGTGTATTCAGGTATGGAATATAGGCAACACCAATCCCAAATAACTGTGGTGTTTGTTCCATTATTTGATCTAATTGGCTTGTAATTTGAGCACGAGGTAATTGACCAGAATCAAGTTTGTCTGCAAGTTCTTCAGCAACAGAGAATAATTGAGCAAGCGTCTCATCGACGTGTTGAACAACCTGTTGCGTTTTTTGCATGATTTGGTCTTTTTCTAGATTATGGTTTGTTTCATATATGTAATTATATAGCAAAAACAAAACCAATAAGAGGCATGCAGTATAAAAAAATGATAATATTTGAAATGTTAGTTTTTCCACATCAATTATAAGTTATTTGTTGTTAGTTATCTGTTAATGATACTTGAATTGAAATTTCAAGTCAAAATAATGCTTTTTTTGTATAAACTATATTTTCATCTTTATTATAATATAACTATTATGACTTTATTTAATATATTACACTTCCCTGATCCAAAATTGCGTATTCAAGCTAAACCCGTCAACCGCGTTGATAATACGATACGTAAGATTATTGATGACATGTTTGAAACAATGTATGATGCACCTGGTATTGGGCTAGCTGCTACGCAAGTTAATATTCATAAACAAATTGTTGTGATGGATATTTCAAAAGAGGATAGTCAACCCTTATGTTTTATTAATCCAAAAATCATTAGTAAAGAGGGAACGCAATGTGAGGAAGAAGGTTGTTTATCGGTGCCAGGTATATTTGAAAAAGTGGATCGTGCTCAACATGTCACGGTACAAGCCCTTAACGAGAAGGGAGAGGTGTTTACACTAACAGCTGAAGGCTTACTTGCTGTGTGTGTGTTACATGAAATGGATCACCTCAACGGTAAATTATTTGTGGATCATCTTTCTTCTCTAAAACGTCAACGTATTCGTAAAAAGTTGGCTAAGGCGCGATCTAATGACTAAAAAACGTATTATTTTTGCAGGTACACCGCAATTTGCGGTGCCTAGTCTGCTTGCCCTTTTAAATTCAAAGCATACGGTTTGTGCGGTTTATACGCAACCTGATCGTAAGGCTGGGCGAGGGCGTAAATTACAAGCCAGTCCAGTCAAATTAGCTGCATTAGAGCATGGTATTGATATTTATCAACCTGTCAATTTTAAAACAACTGAAGTGCAAGCGCAATTAGACGCGTTACAAGCTGATGTCATGATTGTCGTTGCTTATGGGCTATTATTACCAAAAGTTGTCTTAGATAGTCCCCGTTTGGGTTGTGTTAATGTTCATGCATCTTTATTGCCACGTTGGCGTGGGGCAGCACCGATTCAACGTGCTTTGTTAGCGGGTGATAGTATAACTGGTATTACATTGATGCAAATGGATGTGGGTTTGGATACTGGAGCGATGATCCAATGTGAAAGTTGTGATATTTTACCTGATGATACAGGGCAAATTTTACATGAACGATTGGCAACACTGGGCGCACAGGTATTGAATAATGCGATCGATGATCTTGAAAAATTACCGCAAATGGCACAAGATGAAAGCAAAATGATTTATGCAAAAAAATTGCAAAAGTCAGAAGCGAATTTAGATTGGCAAAAGCCAGCAATTGTGTTAGAACGCCAAGTGCGTGCTTTTAACCCGTGGCCTGTTACTCAAACAACTTTATTTAAACAAACATTACGTATTTGGGCGGCTCAAGCATTGCCCAATACAACATCAGATGCAATTGGTACTATGATACGTTGTCAACATGATGGTATTGATATTGTAACAGGGGAGGGTATTTTGCGATTATTAAAGGTTCAAAAAGCAGGCGGAAAACCTATTTCAGTCGGTGATTTTCTTAATGCGCATAATCAGGGATAAAAAGTTATGGACGCTCGTAGCGTAGCCACAAAAATATTAACCCAAGTGATTAGACACCGACATTCTTTATCAGATTGTTTGGATGTTTCAAGTCTACAAGATGAGCGTGAACGTGCCTTAGCACAAGCTTTATGTTATGGTGTATTACGTTGGTTGCCCCGTTTAGAAGCGATATTAAAACGTTTACTCCAGAAATCTCTTAAACCTAAAGATTCTGATATTTATGTCTTATTATTAATAGGATTATATCAGCATATCTATTTACGTATTCCTCCTCATGCCGCAACTGCTGCAACGGTGAATGTGACACGTCAGTTGAAAAAAAAATGGGCTACAGGTTTAGTTAATGCCATTTTACGTACTTTTCAACGTCAACAAGAGTCTTTATTGAAAAGTGTAGATAGTGATGATAGTGTGCGCTTGGCACATCCGCCTTGGTTAATCAAATACTTTCAACAAAATTGGGCTTCGCAATGGGAGATGATAGCCTCTGCCAATAATGCACATCCCCCTTTTACTTTACGAGTAAATGCACGTTCAATGTCACGAGATGATTATTTTGAGCATTTACTTAAAGCGAATATTGCTGCAACAGCGACCCCTTACACGAAATATGGTATTACACTTGAACACGCTATAGATGTTCAACAATTGCCTGGATTTACACAAGGGTGGATATCGGTGCAAGATGGTGCGGCACAATTGGCAGCACAGTTACTTGATATTCCAGCAGGGGCACGGGTATTAGATGCTTGCGCGGCACCTGGGGGTAAAACGGCGCACTTGTTGGAGTGTTATGAGATCAGTTACTTACTGGCTTTGGATAATCAATCAGCACGTGTGCAAAAATTGGAAGATACCTTACACCGTTTAAACTTATCAGCAGATATTCGTTGTGCAGATGCGACTCAAGTTGAGACTTGGTGGGATGGTCAAGTTTTTGATCGAATATTATTGGATGTGCCTTGTTCTGGCAGTGGTGTGATTCGTCGTCATCCTGATATCAAATATTTACGCAAAAACAGTGATCTCGCTACATTAACCGCACAACAATCACATTTACTTCAAACATTGTGGCCTTTACTTGCCCCAGAGGGTAAATTGTTATATGTCACTTGTTCTGTTTTTGCTGAGGAAAATAATCTACAAATTCAAAGTTTTATAGCCAAACATGCTGATGCTTATGAAACAGTGTTAGTAGCCGAGTGGGGTCACACTCAGCCGAGTGGTCGACAAATATTATCCGGTGAAAATAACATGGATGGTTTTTATTATGCTTGTCTTTCTAAGAACAAAATTCTTTAAAATTTTAACAGGAGTATATCTGTTATGTTTCTCTCATTTTACTTTTGCAGAATTTTCAATACAGGATGCAAAAACACGCTTAGTTGACAAGATGTATTTGTTAGATGCTCAATTTACTTATGAACTTACAGAGAAACCTATTGAAGCTTTGCAAAATGGGGTTGCGTTGACTTTAGTACTCACTATAGTTATTGAACGAGAGCGACAATATTTGTGGGATGAGGAAATTGTCACATTAAAACACGCTTATGAATTTAAATATCAAATTCTTAGCAAACAATATGCTCTAAAATACTTGGACACTGGTATACAAGAAACTTTTCCAAATCTGAAAAGCGCATTAAGTCGTATCAGTGTTCTAAAAGATTCCCCTTTATTAGAAGAAGATTTAATAAATGATGATAATTATTGGATTTATATGCAAATTTATTTGGATATTGAATCTTTACCCCTCCCTTTACGCCCCGTAGCGTATTTATCTTCAGACTGGCGTTTGACTAGCGAATGGTATTTATGTCCATTAAAAACCCAATAAGAAGTGCTTTGAATATTGCTTTGGGAATATTCTTATTGTCTTTATTTGTTTCCTTATGGATGATTGCAGATGCGTTGCAACATTCAACACGATTCGATCATCTTTATTCCATTTTATTGCTTATTAATGTTACAGCACTTTTAGCCTTATCTATTTTAATAGCCCTAAATTTACAACATCTTTTTTATCAAGTACAGAAAAAGAGTGCAGGTGCTTGGCTCACATTTCGTTTAGTCAGTTTATTAATAATAATATCCACTTTACCTGTTATTGTTGTTTATTATTTTGCTTTAGAATTCTTACATCCACGCTTAGATAATTGGTTTGATACAAATATAGAATACGCTTTAACAGATGCTTTAGAATTAAGTCAAACTGTTCTTAATGCCAATATGCGTGATGCTTTGAAAGAAACTGTCGCTGTTGCAGATCAACTTGCATTGTTTAATGATGAAATCATACCTTTACAATTAAATCAGTTACATAATCACACGGGTGCGACAGAATTAACATTATTAAGTGCGAATGGATATATCATCACTTCTCATAGCGATAATACTGGAGAATTATTACCCAATTTACCCAATAAGAATATTTTATTACAATTGAAACAATCCGATACATATATAAGCCTAGAACCCAATACTGATAATGGTTTATATATTCGTGTTATTGTTAAACTAAAACAACGACAACCTGTACGTTTACTACAAGGTTTATTTCCAATACTGACACGTATTAGTGAATTAACAAAAAATGTAGAAGTGGCTTATTCTAACTATAAGGAAAGAATCTATTTACAAGAACCATTAAAAATGACTTTTACATTGGTGCTTTCTTTAGTATTACTTTTAAGTATTTTTAGTGCTGTGTGGATGGCATTTTTTGTTGCGCGTCGATTTGTTGCCCCATTAAGTCATTTGGTTGAAGGCACGCGTGCGGTAGCACGTGGCAATTATAAAAAGAAATTAAGTGTTAAATATTTAGATGAAATGGGTTTTTTGGTCGAGTCTTTTAATGAAATGACGCATAAAATCGCACAAGCACGAGATGAGGTGAGACAAAGCCAACAATTGGCGCATAGTCAACGTGCTTATCTCGCTGCGGTATTAGAGCGTTTATCTTCAGGTGTGATTTCGATTGATTCAGAACAACGTTTACGTACCGCTAATCCTGCGGCTGCTCATATTTTAGGTTTATTATTAAATGAATTAGTAGGTAAAACTTTAACGCAATTACAAACTAAACATTTAAAGCTGCTACCCTTTTGTACTTCAATTCGTCATTATTTAGAAAATAATGCCCAAGATTGGCGCGAAGAGGTGAGTTTATTCGGGGCAAGCGGGCGCAAAATTCTTATTTGTTGCGGGAC